>NZ_JBJGSF010000010.1:0-61010 GCF_045763785.1 Pseudooceanicola aestuariicola
AAATTAAGGGTACATCGTGCCGCTGAAAACAAACGATAATTTTAAAGGCAATTCTGATTAATGAGGGTACAGTGACAGCTCAACCACCGGCCAAGCCTAACGCAATAGTCGGAACATTCCGGGGCGGACAGGGCATCAAAGCGACACAGAGATTTGCAGGAGGGTTGCCCGCATGGCGACCGTGACAGGGAGGACAAAATCATGAACACAGGTCTCGAGATTCAGACCGGCGCAGAGCAGCAAAGGGCACGCAGCCAGCAGCTGGGCGATCTACTGCGGCGAAGCGCGGCCCGGTATCCAGACCGGCTCGCCCTCGCCTTCCGCGAGCACCGGGACACGTTCGCCGATCTGAACGACGTGGTGAACCGGACTGCGAATGCACTGATATCGCTTGGCATATCGAAGGGGGAAAGGGTTGCCATCCTGTCACGCAACAGCCGTGCGTTCGTCATCGTCCGCTTTGCGCTCGCAAAGATCGGGGCCATCGCAACGCCCGTCAACTTCATGCTGAACGCCGAGGATGTCGCCTACATTCTGGATCACTCTGGGGCCCGTGGCCTGATCTGCCAAGATACGCTCTGCCCGGTCGCGGAGGAGGCGCTGGACCGGATCGGGGGCGGCCCCGACATTCTGCTCTCTATCGCGCATGGGGGCGGAGCGGTGTCCGACCGGTGGAGCCCGGTCGAAGACCTTTTTGCCTGTGCCGATGCCTCCGAGCCTTGGACCGATGTCCAGCCCGACGACCCGATCCAGATGATGTACACCAGCGGCACCGAATCCCGGCCTAAGGGCGCTATGATGAGCACTTCCGCGCTGCTCGATCAGTACGTCACCGTCATCGTGGATGGAGAGATGCAGCCGGACACTGTCGAACTTCACTGCCTTCCGCTCTTTCATTGCGCCCAACTGGATTGCTTCCTGACCCCCGACCTCTACCTCGGCGCGACCAGCATCCTGCATGATGGGGCTGACCCGGCGGCCATGTTCGCCGCTATCGAGGCGGAAAAGGTGACCAAGCTTTTCTGTCCGCCCACGGTCTGGATCCTGCTGCTGCGCCATCCCGACTTTAACAAGCACGACCTGTCGAGCCTGCGTCAGGGCTATTACGGCGCCTCTATCATGCCGACCGCCATCATTGAGGAATTGTCGGCGCGACTGCCGAACATGCGACTCTACAATTTCTATGGCCAGACCGAAATGGCGCCCTGCGCGACAATCCTCAGACCGGAGGAACAGCTGACCAAACTGGGATCCGCGGGCCGTCCGGGCCTGAATGTCGAGACGCGTGTGGTCAACGATCAGGACGATGAGGTCCCGGTCGGGGAAGTTGGCGAGATCGTGCACAGAAGCCCCCACCTTACGCTTTGCTACTACAACGACCCCGATCAGACGGCAGAGGCGTTCCGCAACGGCTGGTTCCACAGTGGCGACCTCGGACGGTTCGACGAGGATGGGTATCTTTACGTCGTCGACCGCAAGAAGGACATGATCAAGACCGGCGGAGAGAACGTCGCGAGCCGCGAGGTCGAGGAGACCATATTTCGACATCCCAAGGCTGCAGAGGTTGCTGTCTTCGGCGTTCCGCATCCGAAGTGGATCGAAGCCGTCGTCGCCGTCGTGGTGCCAAAACCAGGGCAGGATGTGACCGCCGAAGAGGTTACCGATTACTGCCGCGGCGCGCTCAGCGTATTCAAGACACCCAAGCACATCGCCCTGCGGGACAGCCTTCCGAAGAATGCGAGCGGGAAGATCCTGAAGCGTGAGCTGCGAGAGGAGTTCGCCGTATTATTCGAAGGGTAGAGTAAACATAAACGCTGATTAATCAAAGAGATCAGCGTCGCGACTTTTCAGCTGTTCCGCTTTGGCAACGGCCCTGAAATCTTGTGTCTGACGTCCGGACCCGATCAGCAGTTGTGCATCGGCGCAATTTCGAAAAACGATTTGACCTTACGTAAATATGAACTTGACACTCATAAATTTAGCCATCTACGTTTATTGACAGGATGGCGGGACGAGAGGAGCTCTGCGCCATCTAAAACACAACCTGGAGGAGAACCATGTTTCGATTTTCATATCGGGCGGGGCAGAAGATGCTTTGCCTAGCGCTTGCGGCCAGCCTTGCAGCCCCTGTCTCGGCACAGGACAAAACCCCATTCCGCGAGCATAGTGGCGTTCTGCCCGACGGCACTTCCTGGCTCATCCGCGTCCCGGAGAACTGGAACGGCCGCCTGTTGCGCGATCTCGATTTCGCCAGCTTCATCCATGTCCCGGGCTACGCGCCCCGTTATGAAGACCTGCTGGCGCGCGGCTATGCCTTTGCCGGTCTGGCGCGCCATCCCCTCCGGCTCTGGCAATACGATCCGCAGCGCGAGATCCTGAACCTCCAGACCGTTCAGGACACCTTCACCCAGCTCGAAAGCGAGCCCGACATGGTGATGCAATACGGATGCTCCGGCGGCGGTCTGGACAGCCTCGCCTCGGCCGAAGATTACCCTGACAAGATTGACGGCTCGGTGGTGCTTGCGGCCCATACACCGGTCTGGATCATGAACAGCTTTCTGGACGGTTGGTTTGCGATGCGGGCGCTGCTGGCGGAAGATTTCGTGGCACAGGGCCTGGGCCAGGCCTCGGATCTGACGGTCGCCGGTCTGCCGAACGCAGGCGCGGGCGGCGATCGTAACCTTGACGCAATCCGAGCGTCGTGGAAAAGCGCTATCGAAAACGCGGGCAAGACGCCCGAAGGTCGCGCCCGTCTGGCGCTCGCCTTTGCCATTGGCCAGTGGTCGCCCTGGATGGTCGAGGGAACCGACCTCCCCGACACGTCCGATACCGCCGCGATGGCTGACATGGTGGTAAAATCGGCGATGCGTAATGCCGGCAATGTCGGCGGCACCGCGCGGCTGCTCTTCGAAAATGCGGCGTCGGGTCAGCAGTTGTCCGGAAACGAAGGCGTCGACTACGCCGCGTTCTACGCCAACGCCGCACCGGCGATGAAACAGCTGGTCGAGGCGCTATATGCCGAAGCCGGGCTGGACCTTCAGGCCGATCTTGCGACGATTGAGGCTGAACCCCGGATCGCGGCGTCGAACTATGCGCTCGACTTCTGGGCCGGGGACGGACGCACCACGACCGGAGAGCTCGAAGTTCCCGCCATCCGGATCCACATGCTGGGAGACTGGGCCATCCCCTATTCGCTGATGCAGGGGTACGAGGCGCTGGTCGAACAAACCGGCACCACCGACCTCTATCGGCAGGCCCTCGTTCAGGGGACCGGGCACTGCGAATTCATGGCCGCAGAAAGCAGCGTGATCGTTGAAATTCTGGCCGAACGGATCGAAACCGGCACCTGGCCGGAGGTCACGCCCGAGGCACTCAACACGGCCGCGGCCGCGCTGGAGACGGGATCCGATCCTCGCTTCGTCGAATTTGGCGACTGGCGCGTGGGGGCGTACAACCGTCCCTGGACGCCGAGCCAATGACCCCTCGCGGGGTCTGCCCACGTGGGTGGACCCCGCCCCTAGCCTGACAGGAGCTCGGCGTTGCGCGTCAGCAAGACTGACTACCGGATCCGCATCGCCAGCAGGAATACAGGCGACCGACAGACACATCGGATGACGACCGGCGCGAGACCTCCCCGCGCCGGCTTTTTCGTAATCTAAGGCACGCTTGGAATGCCTATCGTGTCATTATGTGGAGACGAAGGGATTGATCTCGAAATCGTAGGGCAAGCCGACGAGGTCCCAACCACGTTTGAGGTCCGCGACGTGCCGCGCCATCCAAAGCTCGGCCTCGTCCGGATCCTGCCGCTCGATGGCGTCGAAGATCTTTTCATGCGCTGCCATCTCGCGCGGCCGGGCCTGCTCGAGCACCGGTTTGAGGTGCCGCGAGGCCGGAAAAAGCAACTGCCCGATCGGGAAACGGGTCAGTAGAAGAGCGACATTGTTGCTCGCCTCCGCAATCAATGCGTGAAACGCGAGGTCGATCTCGTAATCCGCCCGTCCTGTTTCCATCGCATCCCGGAATTCGATCAGGTTTGCCCGCAGCGGAACCAATTGATCTTCTGTCCGGTGGATTGCCGCCAGTCTCGCCGAAAGCGGTTCGACCTCACGACACACCTCCCAGAGTTCGAGGAACGTAATGCGTGACAGGACCATGGCATCGGTGGCGCGCGGCGCGATCTGCGACGTGTCCGGGATCGACACGAAAAGTCGCCGGCGCCCCGAGCGCCGGACCAGCCCGTCGGCTTCGAGCTGACGGATCCCCTCGCGCACGGTCGACCTGTTGACCCCAAGTTTCTCGGCAAGACTGAGCTCCGACGGAAAGGGCTCACCCGGTTGGAGACTCCCCGACAGGATTAGTTTGCGGATCTCGCGCGACACGACCTGATAGGCCGGCGGCGCCGACAACGCCTCGATTTTTAGGTCTTGAACCATTGTGCTCCCATAGTTCCGCGCACCGCACCGACCTTGATCACCGCAAGGTGTCAGGCCGTCTTGATGTCCCGCAGCACGTTCTTCAAGACCTTGCCGTTCGCATTGCGCGGCAATGGCCCATCCAGAAAGGTCACGAGGTCGGGAACCTTATAGTCGGATAGTCGGGCAGAACAATAATTTTTGATCTCGTCCGCGTCCACCTGATTTCCATCCAGGAAAATGTAGGCTTGCACCCGCTCGCCCAACACGTCGTCAGGGACGCCCACCACTGCCGCTTCAACGACCAAGGAATGCGACGCCAGCACGTCCTCGACCTCGATACAGTAGACCTTGAAGCCCGCGCGGTTGATCATGTCCTTCTTGCGGTCGAAGACGCGGACGAAGCCATTCTCGTCTTTCGAACCGATGTCGCCCGACACCCAGTATCCGCCGGTGAACCCCTTGGCATTGCCTTCCGGGTTCTCCCAGTATCCCGGCACCACCATCGGTCCTCCGATCAGAAGCTCTCCGCTTTCGCCAGGGGCCACTTCACGACCGGCGTCGTCGACCACGATGATGTCAGCAAGGGGCAGCACCTGTCCCACAGTATCGGCATGTTCTGCGATCTGGCCGCCCGGCATGATGGTGACCGGCGATGTGGTTTCGGTCGACCCGTAGACATTGTGCAGCACCATGTTCGGCAGGTCCCTTGCCAGCGCCGCAATTGTGGATTGCGGCATAGGCGCGCCGCCGAAACCGGCCACCCTCCAGCAGTCCAGATCAAAGGAACGGAAATCGGGGTCGAGCAGGCACAGATTGTACATCGCGGGAACCATCAGCGAATAGTTGATCTGTTCCTTCGCGGCCATTTCAAGGAATCGGCGCGCCTTGAACTCGCGCACGATGACTGTCGTGCCGCCGACGTGAATAGCCGACAGAATGATGGCGATCAGGCCGGTAACATGACTCGCCGGGACTGAAAGGAAAGCCACGTCGCCCTCCTGCAATTTGAAGGCCCAGGCGTAGTGCATCACCGAATGGATGCTCGACACGTGGGTCAGCATTGCGCCCTTCGGCTTGCCCGTGGTGCCCGAAGTATAAAGTAGGCAGAGCGTATCCTCTTCCTTCACCTGAGGAAATTCAGTTCCCGCTTTCGCGGCTGCCGGAATGGCGGACAAAGGTTCGGACTCCGGATAGCCTCCGTCCTCGCCGACCAGATAGACAGCCCGCAACTGAGGCACATCTGACCTAGGCGGGATGTTCTCGGCATGTTTCGCGTCAGCAATGAGCGCCGAGGAGGTGTTCTGGTTCAACACGAACTCGATTTCCGGCATCCGCTGCCGGGTGTTGAGCGGGACCGAGATCAGCCCGGCCCGCGCAATGGCCAAGACCGCCACGACAAACTCCAGCTCGTTGCCCATCAGCAGAGCGATCCGTTCACCGGGTTGGAAGCCGAGTGCCATCAGGCCCGACGCCATCGCCTCGACCTGACGGTCGAGGTCCGCGTAGGTGACACGCCGCTCTTCGTCTATGACGGCGACGCGGTCGGCGAACTCGGCCACTGCCGTGCGAAACATCGCGTCGACGTTCCGCGGACGGTCGGCAAAGCATCGCACCACCCGATCTCCATATAGCACCTCGTGTCTGATCCGGGGCAGATCGTTCATGTCATCCTCCATCACGTCGTACTCTGTTCGGCCCGGCCAGCCGCGTCGCGGGCTACTTCCGGGGTGTCGTTTGGCTCCGCGGCAAAGCGGATTTCTCCGTTGTCGATTACGACGCGGCCACGGCTATGGGCGCGGAACGCGACCCCCCCGGGCTGGTCCCAGACTTCCAGCACTATCATGTCGCCAGGAAAGACCGGTGCGGTGAACCGACAGTCCATCGCCCGAATCGAAACTCCAGGGCGTTGCTCCATGATGGCCCGGCAAAGGTGGCCATAGCTGGACAGCCCGTGCAGGATCGGGCGGTCGAACCCGGCATCCCTGGCAAAAGCGGGATCCACATGCAGCGGATTGTCGTCACCCAGAAGCCGATAGATCAGCGCGGCATTCACTGCCGTGGGGACATGCAGCACTATATCGGCTGCGCGAGAGGGTAGAGGCGCGGGCGCGGGCGGGCGGCCGCCCGGGCCACCGACCCCACCATCACCACGGCACAGGGCGCGTTGCGTCACGGTCGCCAGATGCCGACCGGTGGCGGCATCGCGCACCTCGCGTTGACTGATCACCAGCGCCCCGCGCCCCTCGCCTTTATCGTGTATGGCGACGATGCGCGGCGTTGCGATGACATAACCCGCCACGGGCAGATCACCGAACAACTCGAAGCGCTCCGATCCGTGCACCGTGAACCGGTCGTCCAGATCGATCTCGGGGCGTGCGTACCAGTTTCCCGGATAGGCCGTCACGGTGGCCATCGACGCAATCGCCCGAAGGTCCCGCTCGTAGACGAGATCCAGGGCATCCGGGCCGGCGCCGACCCCGAGCGCGTACAATATGGTGTCGCGATGGTCGTAGCGATGCTCAACCGGCGCGAAATCATGGGACATCAGCCTGTCATAGCGCGACATGATCGGTCTCCTGTCTTACGGGAACGCCTTCGATCCATGTGCTCAGCACCTCCGGGACCGTACCGGCGCCAGGTCTTTTGTCGAGGATCGCGAAGTCGGCGTAGAACCCCGGCCGAAGCATTCCGCAAATATCGCCGACCCCTGCCCGCCGCGCCGCGTGGACTGTCAGCGCTGGCAGTCGGTCCGCAGACAGAGGCCTGGCACAAGCAGCACCGGAGACTGAGGTTTCTTGGTCCAGCGATTGTATCGCCGTGTCAAAGGATGTGTCTGTGGTAATCCGGCTGGCCAGTCGGATTCCTTCGCCCATGCGGTCTGCTTGATTGGCAAGAGTGTGGGGATCCATGCCTGAACCCGACGTAACGTCGTCCAGAACGACGGCCCAGCCTGCGCGATGCAGGCGCGCTGCTTCGGCTAGCGCCGCCTCAACCCCGCTGCCCGCTACGGATGGCAGAGGCACGCGCATGGTGTCGTACCGGATCAAATCGTGACCCATCCCCGGCGCCAGCGGCTCGCCTTGCCAGTCGGCCCGCAGCGCCGGCCCGATGCCGCCCCGCAGCCTGAGACGATGCCGCCGCAAAAGCAGCTCTGCCAAACGGTCATGATCCGCCCAGTCCGCGCCGAGGTCCAAGAGCTCCACGGTCGTGATCCCCTGACGGACCAGCCCTGAAATCCACAGATCAAGGCTCAGCGCATCTCGGTCGGGCGGCAGGCGCTGTCCCGTGGCGATGAGCCCGGGCACCACAACGCGCCCTTCCAGATCGGTGACGCGAGTCATACGTCCGCGCGCAGGGATCAGCTTGTCCGCCGCGCCGACATGCTGAATCACCCCTTCACGGATCGCGATGGCGCCGACCACCGGACGTAGCGGATCCATCGTCAGGATGGGTCCGCCATGAAGGATCAGGTCTGCCGGCAGATTCGCGCCCGGCGCCAGCCCCCCGCGACCAAGCTGGGGATCGTAGGGGACGGACGGCCCGAATGCGGCCTGCTCGCAAAAACGGCACATGACTGTCCCTGCCTTACTTCACCGCGAGAACGTTCAGCGGGGCGCCCGTTGCTTCTCGGACCTTCAGCGGAGAGGCCATAAAGAGGAAATCCCATTGTCCGTCGGCATGGCAGTCCTCGGCCAGCTTCTCGAAGTTGCAGATCTCGGTGAAGATTATCCCGAGGTTCCGCATCAAAGCGCAATGGAGCGGGATCTGCACGCCTACCTCGGGGTCCAGTTCCGTTTCGTTCGAGATGGTGTCCGTGGCAAAGCAGGGGATCTCCATCTCGTGGAACCAGTCGACCAGTTCGGGGGAATAGGTCAGCCCGGGCTCATTGAAATCAGCGTAGAACTTTTCGGGTCCCTGCTTGTAGAGCAGCTGGAGGAAACCGATCCGCAGGCACAGGATATCGTGCTTTTGGATTGTCACACCCTGTTTCTCGGCGCAGCCGAGGATGTCATCGAGCCCAAGGAAGTCCCCCTTGTCGAGAGCGAACTTACCCTTGTATGCGGCCAGGTCCAGCAGAACGCCGCGCCCGACGATCCCACGCTCGGCAATCGGCAGGATCGAGGCCTTGCGCATGCCGCCCACGGTCTCCTGCGCGGAAAAACCGTTCCAGATTTTGTCATCGTACCAGACGTGCCCAAGCGCATCGACCTGGGTCGAGCCCTGCAGGAACATCGAGATCTTGTCGTCTGCGAATTCGACGCCGCCAGGGAACGGTTCGACCTCGCCCTTATCGTAATTGCCTTTGTCGCGAACGTTTTCGCGCACCGTGGGAAGACGGCCGGGCCACATCGGATCGCCCTCGGGATTGCCGATCAGTTCGCCGCAGGTGATGACCTTGCCCTGCTTGGCCGCTGCGATACCGCGCAGGACCTGATCCGGTGTCAGGAAGTTCAGCGACCCGATTTCGTCATCATTGCCCCAACGGCCCCAGTTTGACGGCGCGTTTGCAAGCACCTGGCTCATCCGCAGATCCTGCGATTTCGAGAACCCTTTTTCCATTGTACTCCTCCTTCGATTTGGCGCGGCACGGCGGGTGGTCCGCCTGGGCCGCTGTGGTTGGTGGTCAGTGGCGTTCGCGCAGCGTCAGGATCGCAAAGATCACGACGAGCCCGAAGATGATGTCGCGGAAGGCGAACGGCAGGGTGGTCCCGGCCAGCAAGGTCTGCAATGCGGTCAGCAGGAGCGCTCCGCCCAGCATCCCCGCATAGTGACCCCGCCCGCCAGTGATCGCGGTGCCGCCGATGATGATGATCGCGATGGAGGGCAGCAGGTAGACATCGCCCATCCCGAGGCTGGCCTGACCGCCGAAACCTGTCAGCAGAAGGCCAACCAGTGCTGAACAGACGCCGGACAGCATGAAAACCAGCACTGTCACGTCTCCGGTGTTCACGCCGGACAGATAGGCCGCCCGCCGGTTGGTCCCGACCGCGACAACACGACGGCCGAACGTGGTGCGCCCCAGAAGCACAAGCGCCATAGCAACGAAAATTGTCATGAAAACCAGCATCGGTGCGACACCCCAAAGCTTACCCGTCATCAGCCAGCGCAGCGCGGGGGCCGTGGCGCCCGACGGCGTGCCGTCAGAATAGATAAGCGCGGCACCCTGCAGCAGTCCGTTCATCGCAAGGGTCATCACGATCGGCGGCAGGCCGATGGCAGCGACACCCAGGCCGTTCAGCAGCCCGATGCCCGCACCGACCGCGAGAACCATCGGGATCGCCCAGATCGCGGCCTCATTCGAGCCCTGCATCAGCCCCGCCCCCAGAACCCCGCAGAAGGCGATCGTCCATGGCACCGACAGGTCAAGCCCGCCGGACATGACCACCACGCCCTGACCAAGCGCCAGAATGGCGAGGAACGATACCAGAGGTGCCAGAGAGTTGTAGAAGCGCAGCGAAAAGATCGTGTTTCCGCCATAGACCAGCTGCGTTGCGATCAACACCAGCACAAGCACGATGTACGCCGGAAGGACGGTGGCCAGCGTTTCACGCCGGCGCGCGTTCAGCCACCGTGGCGGTGTGTCGTCTGTGGCCGGTGCAGAGCGGTTCGTTGGCTGCGGCGCCCCTGCGATACCGGCCCTCCGAACCGACAATCTGCGTCCGACCTGCGCGAAGGCCATACGTAGCGGCCCCCTCGCACCCATCAGGCCCGCCGCGGCGGCGATCAGCAGAGCGGCAGCTTCGACCACGGTCGAATAATAAGCCGACACGTCGAGCGCCAGAAGGATGTTGACCAGCAACATGAGCGTGTAGGCCCCGATCACCGTGCCGAGTGCGCCGCCCCTGCCGCCGGCAAGCGAGGTACCGCCAAGAACCACCGCGGCGAAGATTTGCAACAGCATCGGATCGCCGACCAAGGGGTCTGCCGCTCCGGTCTGGGCAGAGATAAAGACCCCTGCGGCCCCATAGAACATGCCGCCGATCACGAACGCGAGGAACCGCGTGCGCATAACCGGAAGACCGATTGATCGCGCGCTTTCCGGATCGCTGCCGACCGCATAAAGCGAAATGCCGAACCGGCTAGAGCGCAGCAGGTACCAGATCGCCAGTGCCGCCCCAATGACAAGCACCGACGACGGCAGGATCTCCGGGATCGCCGATCCGGTCAGGACCATCGACATCTCGAACCCGACGCTACCGCCAGGGTTGGGCATGATCAGCAGCGTGATGCCCCGGACCAGGAACATCGTCGCCAGCGTCACCACGATCGACTGCAACCGAAAGAAGGCGACAAAAAACCCGTTGAACGCCCCGATCGCCGCACCGATGCCGATCCCGACCGCCACGGCCGCGATCTGGCCGCCAACTGTCTCCTGCGGGATCGAGGCGACGACGACATTGACCAGACTGATTGCGGCACCGGCCGACAGGTCGAACCCGCGGGTCAGGATGATGATCGTCTGGCCGATGGCCGCCAACGCAAGTGTGGCGCCGCCATTGGCCATCGAGTTGAAGTCGAAATAGCTGAAACTTCCCGGCGAGATCACCTGCAGGAAGGTGAACAGCAGGACGAAGATGATCCCTATGGTCAGCGGACCGCCAAGGCGACTCCAGTTGATCGGATCGCGGGGTCTCAGGTCCGGAGTTCTGATCGTCTGGTCAGTCATGCCGCGCTCCCCAGGACCGGATGGCCGCCAAGGGCCAGATGCATGATCGTCTCTTCCGTCAGGTCCTCGGGGCCGACGTCGCCGGCGATGCGGTGGTCGTAGACAACCAGCGCCCGGTCACAGACGTTCACGATCTCGGGTATTTCCGAAGAGAACATCAGGACGGCACCGCCACGCCGCGCGAAGTCTCGGATCAGCGTATAGATCTCGTGCTTGGTGCCGACGTCGACGCCCCGTGTGGGATCGAGCAAGAGCAGGGTATGCGCATCGGTCAACAGCCACTTGGCAAGGACCATCTTCTGCTGGTTGCCTCCCGAGAAGCTGTCAGCCCGATCGGTTACCGCGCGGGTATGAAGCTGGATGTCGCGGAATGCCTGCCGGACACGGGCGGCTTCCTCGGTCGTCTGCATCAGACCGAAGCGGCTGACGGCACGAAGATTTGGAAGCGATGCGTTCTGCGTGCCGTCGAGGTCAAGAAAAAGCCCTTCGGTTTTTCTGTCCTCGGGCACCAGGCCGATGCCGCTTGCGATCGCGTCGGCCGGTCCGGCGAACGACACCGGCTGGCCCCGGACCTCAAGCGTTCCTTCGTCCACCGGCAGTGCGCCGAAGCAGGCCAGGAACAATTCGTTCTGGCCCATGCCCTGAAGGCCAGCAACCCCAAGGACTTCGCCCTGTGCCAATTGGAACGATGCATCGCGCATCCGATGACCCACGCGGAGCCCGCGTGCTTCCAGCGCCGGCGGCGCCGGTTCCCGCTTGTGGCTGACGCGCACCGGATAGGTCGCATCAAGCGACCGGCCGATGATCATACTGACGACTTCCGCATCGCTCAGGTCCGCAACGCGGGCAGTCCCGGCATTGCGACCATTTCGTAAAACCGTCATCGTTTCGCAAAATTCACGCACTTCCGGCAGATGGTGCGAGATGAAGATGATCGAAGTGCCCTGCGCCTTGCACCTTTCGACGATGCGTCCCAGCCATGTGATATCCGGACCCGACAGGGTCGAGGTCGGTTCGTCCAGTAGCAGCACACGCGGGGTGCGGAAGATTGCCCGCGCGATTTCGAGCTTCTGGCGCTGTGCAAGGTCCAGTGTCCGCATCTCCGCCCGCAGCGGAATGTCCGACAGACCGAGCGTCTCAAGATGAGCGGCAACCTTGTTCTCTCCGGAACGCCGCCGGATCTGGCCGAGAAACCCGAGGGGTTCGTTAAGTAGAAGCATGTTCTCGGCGACGGTCAGGTCGGGGATCTGGGTCATTTCCTGAAAGGCGGTCTGAATACCGTGCTTATGCGCGTCCCGCACCGATCCCAGCCGGACCTCCTCGCCATGGATTCGCAGCTCTCCCCGGTCCGGGCGGACCAGGCCGCTCAGCACCTTAACGAAAGTCGATTTGCCGGCGCCGTTTTCACCCAGAAGCGCATGGACCGTCCCCGCCCCGACCTCGACGCTCGCATCGTCGAGCGCCACGGTCGGACCGTATTCCTTGCGGATGGATCGCGCAGAAACCGCGGGAACGTCGGACATGGTAATCCCCTGGATCAAAGAATGTGCGGATGCCTTCGAATGCCCCGGCGGTCGTCGCGCCAGGGCATTGCTGGTCAGTCCGGGGTACCCGTCAGTGCGGCGTTGAAGCCAAGCTGCGGCAGTTCTGTCGAAAAGATCGACGCGAACCAGCCCGGGTTGGGAACGACTTCAGGGCTGAAGGCATTGCAGCCCGCGTTCATCTCTTCCCACGTGCCTTCGATGCAAAGCTGCACCTCGTCGTTGGTGATGGGATGCGGTGACAGCAGAGTCGTCTGCTCCACATCCTTTCCGTCCAGCGAATCCACGACCACTTTCAGCGCCATCGCGCCGGGATAGACCTGAGAGCTGGCCGAGATCGACGGCGTTCCCATGGGTCTGTAGGTCCCGTTCGCTCCGGCCACTTCGGTGTCTGCAGGCAGCATCTGGATTCGGTGCCCGTTCGACCCTTCGCCGGCGCAGGGAATAATGTCTGCGTCGGCAACCCCGGCTTCGGCCTGCATCGACGCAGCGGTGTAGCAGCCCACCTGCATCCACAGACCGTCGATGCTGTCCCACGTTTGGGTGGCGGTGATGCGGGAGAGTTCAGTACGCGCGACGGCCTGGCTCCACATCCCGTTGGCCTCGGCGATGACCTTGATGTCCGGATACTTCGAGAAGACCTCGCGCGCGGCTTCGTTGCGCAGCGTGTCCACCGAAGTGCCGGTCACCCCGGTGATCATCACCAGGTTTCCCTTGCCGCCCATCTCCTCGGCCAGCCATTCGGCGGTCACCCGCCCCCATTCAGCCTGGTCGATATGGACGTTATATGCGCAGGGCTCCTCAATGACGCCGTCATAGGCAATGACCTTGACGCCCTTGTTGCAGGCATTCCGTACGACCGAGTTCAGCGCCGTCGGAGAGATCGGATAGACGATGATCGCATCAGCACCAGCCTGAACCATGGCGTTGATCTGCTGTATCTGCTTTTGCGCGTTCGGCCCGGCGACCTGCACCTTGAGGTCAACCCTGTCGGCATAGTCCTCAGACGCCGCCAACGCCTTGATCATGTTGGCGGCTTCGGCCTGCCAATCATTCCCGATGTAGCTCATTGAAAGATAGATTTTGTAGGGGTCCGCAGTTGCTGCGGTTGCGGCAGCGCAGCCGAACGCGGCGCCAAGGGTCATCGCCCTCAGAATAGTCTTCATGATGTCCTCCCGATGGTGCCTGGGCACCTTTTTCAAGTCAGGCAAGCTGACAGTTATGGACCAAATGCCTCCCATTATGTCCATATGTCCGACAGTCCATCATACCGGCAATCAGGCTGTCAAAGGAAAATATTGGCGACCGATGAAAAAGCTGCGGTACGCAACTTAACACACTGATAAATATTGGAATAATTTTTCGATACGCGGCCGGATGACCAAATGGGGCGTTCGCAATACTTTTGTATCCGGCCCCCTGAAGGTCAGAGGCCGGACCATGTCTTTCCCAATCTCCCCGGATGCCCGGCATCCGCAGGTGTCCCGAACGAAGCGCGTCAGGCAGTCCGTGTCAGAGAGCCACGAGCACCTTTCCCAGCACCCCGCGGCCGGACAGAGAAGAGATAGCAGCGCCCCCCTGCGCTAGCGGATAGGCCGCATGGATGCGTGGCTGGAGCTTACCAGCGACGCAGAGGTCGAGAAGTCGCGCCATCGCCCGCCGGTTCGCCTCGGGATCTCGCTGAATCGCCGCCCCCCAGAAGACGCCACGGATGTCGCAGGATTTCAGCAACGGCAGGTTTGCCGGGATGCGCGCGATTCCTGCTGGGAACCCGATGATCAGAAAGCGCCCACCCCATGCACAGCAGCGGAGCGCAGGCTCGGTGTAATCGCCGCCCACGATGTCCAGCACGATATCCGCTCCGTTCTCGCCCAGTTTCTCGCGGAACGCCCCACTCAACGCCTTCTGCGCGGCCCGGTCCAGCGGCCCGCCGGGATAGACGACACCGTCATCGGCCCCATGTGCCCGGGCAATCTCCACCTTTTCCGCAGTGCTGGCGGCCGCCACCACACGCGCACCCATGACCTTGGCTAATTCGACTGCCGCAAGGCCGACTCCCCCGGCAGCGCCAAGGACAAGGACCGTATCGCCCGGCGTGATCGCGCCCCGCTCCTCAAGAGCATAGAGAGCCGTTCCATAAGTCATCTGAAGTGATGCTGCGTCCTCGTCGCTGACCGGGTCGGGGACAAGATGGCACTGTTCGGCCGGAACACAGACTTTCTCGGCCATAGCACCCCACATCGGAAGGGCCATGACCCGGTCTCCGGCTACGAGGTCCTTAACGCCTTCCCCAACCGCCTCGACAACACCCGACAGTTCCGCACCGGGGGCAAACGGCCGGTCCGGCTTGAATTGATAGCGATCCTCGATGATCAGCGTGTCGGGATAGTTCACACCAACACAACGCACGGCGATCAGTACCTCGCCCCTGCCCGGCACGGGATCCGGAACGTCCTTCAGGGTCAGGCTGTCGGGTCCGCCCGCCATTTCGCTCAGTAGTATCTTCATATACCTTTTCCGTTCTCGAGATGGCATGGGGCCGACCTACAACCCCTGCAAAATGTCAGTGAGGTGTCACGAAATGCGCCGCATTCTGGCCGCGCGTCGTCTTGGAGCGTTTCAGTTCTTCACGCGCAATGACCCGCATGTGCACCTCGTCCGGACCATCGAGGAACCGCATCGCCCGGCCCCAGGTCCACAGATAGGACAGCGGCGTGTCCGGGGTCATGCCCGCGGCCCCAAAGACCTGCATCGCCCGGTCGACCACTTGTGTCTGCAAGCGCGCGGCCGTTACCTTGATCATCGACACGTCGACCTGCGCGCTCTTGGCTCCCTCACGGTCCATTTTCCACGCGGTCTTAAGCATCAGCAGGCGGGCCGCGTCGATCTCTATTCTGGACTGTGCGATCCAGTCTTGGATGTTGGCGTTGTCGGCAAGCATTTTGCCGTAAGTCTTCCGCTCAATCGCCCGTTCGCAAAGAAGTTCCAAAGCAAGTTCGCATTGGCCGATGGTGCGCATGCAGTGGTGAATGCGCCCGGGCCCCAAACGCGCCTGCGCTAGCATGAATCCGTCGCCGGGCTGTCCCAGGATCGCATCACGGGGCACGCGGACGTCACGATAGACGATCTCGCAATGTCCCTCGGGCGCGTGATGATGCATGATCGGCACGTCCCGCACGACCTCAACCCCCGGCGTGTCCATGGGCACGAGTACAAAGGAATGTTTCCGGTGCGGGTCCGCTTCCTCGCGCGGGTCCGAGACGCCAAAGACGATCGAGAGCTTCGCGTTCGGATGTCTCCCCCCGGTCGAGAACCACTTGCGGCCGTTGATGACAAAATGGTCTCCGTCCTCGCGGATAGAGGTCTGCAGGTTGGTCAGGTCCGAGGACGCGGTGTCAGGCTCGGTCAGTCCGACGATTGACCGGATCTCGCCAAGCATCAGCGGATCAAGCCAGCGCTCCTTCTGCTCGGGGGTGGCAAACCGCTTGAGGATCTCCATGTTCCCCGTATCCGGCGCCGAACAGTTGAAGACCTCCGAGCTCCAGGGCACACGCCCCATGACCTCGGCCATCGGCGCATATTCTAGGTTGCTCATCCGGGTGCCGGGGTCCTCCTCCTCCAGCTCGGGCATGAACAGGTTCCAGAGCCCGTCGCTGAAGGCCTTCGATTTGAGCGGTTCTAACACCTCGAGCGGATACCGTCCCGTGCTGGCGATCTCATGGAAACTCTGGTTGGCCGGCAAGACATGCGACGTCATGAACTCCGTTAGCCGCCCCACATAGTCCCGTGTCCGGGCCGAATACTCAAAATCCATCACTGTCTCCTCCTCTGGCCGGCCGGCGTGGAGGCGGATCCCCGGCCGGAACGGCGAATGTAAACTCAGGCGATCCTCCTGGGGTGGCGTGATCCGGCCGCTGAGACCCGCGCCTCAATGTCCGGCCCAGACCGGCGCACGCTTCTCCGCGAAGGACCGGGCCCCCTCAAGCGCGTCGTCGGACGCGAATATGTCCGCGAAAAGCGCATCGTTCCGCACCCATGCCCGTCCCTCATCGTCAAGTTCGGTGTAGCGTGACAACGCAAGACCCGCCGCGACCGAGCGCGGGGCGCTTTCAACGATGTCGTCGGCCAATACCATCGCGGCGTCGAAAGCACCGCCGTCCTCGGTGATGCGATTCAACAAGCCGAGGCGGTCCGCCTCCTCGGCGAGAAATGTCCTGCCGGTCAGGGCCAGCTCTCGCGCTTTAACCACAGGGATACGCGCGGCGAGGCGAACGACGCCCCCTGCCCCGGCCAGCAATCCCAGTTTCGCTTCGGGCAGCCCGAATTTGGTCGATCGGTCGGCAATGACCATGTCGCAAGCCAGCATGATCTCGAGGCCGCCGGCCAGCGCTGCACCATGGACGGCCGCAATCACCGGTTTGGTGCGGTCGAGACGCACGAAGCCGGCGAACCCGCCTTCCCCGTCCAGCACGCCTTCGATCTCACGACTGGCAAAAGCCTTGAGATCCATGCCCGCGCAAAAAACCCGCCCTGCCCCGCGCAGGACCGTAACCCGCAGCGCAGGGTCGACTTCGACTGCCTTAACAGCCGCGCGGAGGGCGTCCGAGAGTGCGCGGTTCACGCTGTTGCGCTGTTCGGGCCGGTTCAGGGTGATGACGCCGATGGCGCCCCGCCGTTCAAGCGTTACGACATCTTGCATCTGCGGCTGGTCGGTCATGTCAAAACTCCTGTCTCCGGATTTCCTGGACGGCATCCCGGTCTCGCCGACGAACCGGATGATCTTCGTGTCCAGCTTGCGCGCGGTCCTTTTCGCGCTGCTTGCTGATCTCAGCGATCCGTCCCCCGGCGACCTTCATAGCGCCGGAACCGCCCTGTCGGACGAAAGGATGCGGTGCGCATGCGCCGCACAGATTGGCGCCAATGACCCGACAGCGGCCGCGTCCTCGCTCACCGCCTGTCCAGATCTGGCACGCGCCGCGATGCCGGCGAAGATCACAGCCATCCGGTAATGAGCGAAAGCCAGGTGGAACGGCCTGAGCGGTTGGGTGCAGCCGCCCGCCGCGCGGTAGACATCGAGAAAGGCGGTCGGCTCCGGGATGCCCAGCTGCCTTAGGTCGAGTCCTGCCAGCCCGCCAAGCTGATCTGGGGCGAGGTCGTAAAACAACATCCAGTGCGACAGGTCCGCCAGCGGATCGCCAAGCGTCGAAAGCTCCCAGTCGAGGACCGCCGCAATCTTGTCGCTGTCGGCGTCGTGGATCAGGTTGCCGACGCGGAAGTCACCATGCACGATGGTGGTAGGCGAGGCTGCGGGGATGTTCGCGGCAAACCAGCTCTGAAGCTCATCGATCATCGGGTCCGACCCGACGCCGGCGTCTTCCCACTGCCGCGTCCACCGGCGCACCTGACGCTCGTAATAATCGCCGACCCGTCCATAGCCACCCAGACCGCAGGCAGCCCAATCAATGCGGTGAAGGGCCGCCATTACCTGTGCGGCGGCGGCGTAGAAACTGCCCCGCGACACGGGCGCAAGGTCAGGCATAGCGCACTGGTCATGCACCTGTCCGGCGACCATCTCCATCAGATAGAACGGCGTGCCGATAACTTCAGGATCCTCCTCGAGAAGGATCATACGCGGCACAGGAACGTCGCTGCCATGAAGCGCCTCCATGATCTGGTATTCCCGTTCGATCGCATGAGCGGCGGACAGGGTCTGGCCCGCAGGTTTTTTGCGCAACACCATTCGCTCATCGCCGCGGGTCACGAACCATGTCGGGTTGGACTGACCAGAGGCGACGGGCGCCAAAGCAAGTGGCCCGCCGATCGCCGCCTCTAGCCGGTCGAGGTCGAAATCGAGGTCTCTGCTCATCCCGCAACCCCCGCTGGATCACGCACCATTGCCACTCCTCCCGAATCTAACTTGTCCCATTGTCGGACAATCAGGCTAAACTGAACGCACCACTGTCGCAAGCCCTCACGAAGCGACGTTGGTGGTGGTCTTCGTTTCAGTCAGACAAATTCGCGGGTGCGCCAAGAAGACGGACACCTTGCATTTGGCGTGGCAAATCCCGTGTTGAGCGTCCGGAGGGGCATCGTCAGGTTGTTTGCACCAGCGGGTGAGGCCGGGGGCGTGCGTCGGTCTCACGCGGTCAACTTGCGTGTATATCCGGTCAGCATTGCCAACTTGCCGTGTCCAGCGGTGGAGTTCAGGCGGTCGTTTTGAAGAAACCAGCTAAGATGCTCTGCCTGAAAGGTTACAGATTCCCGCGCGAGGCATAACCGTGCGCCGGGAGACCGTTCGGGAATGGGTGAACCGGTTCAGCCCGCATGTCTCACATTGCATTAGGCGTGAACGGGCAGCTACAGCAGGTAAATGGCACCTCGATGAAGCTGATTTGCCAATCAACGGTGCGAATGTGTGGCTGTGTTGGTTTTCTGAGTCTCGTTGATAAGAACAGCGATCAAATCAAGGATCTGATCGCTGTTCTGTTCGAGCATCATCATGTGCCCATTTCCGGTGATGTCATGTTCGGGTAAGTATACAAAGCGGCTGATCATCCCTTGTTCCGTCAGGAAGTCGCCGATAGCGGAGTCCGCAGCGGGGGGATGATCGGGGTCGCTGTCGCCGGTGACAATCAAAACCCGGGTCCCGGCCAGTGCATTTGGGGTCGACATCCGCAATTGCTGACCTTCGAAATTGATGCGCTCCAGAAAAAGTTGTCGAGGGACTGCCTGTAGTCCGGCAAGGTAGCTTTCGGTATGTTGACGGGGAAACTGCGTGCTCGAGCCGATGAGTTTGGCGCGGGCTGCCTCATGGCTGAGCACAACCGGTGCGTTCGGGTGTACATCAAGTGGAACGCCGGCTAATTCCAAGGTCAATCGATCTGGGCCTTGAGACAGCAGTTTGGCGGTTGGCTGGATGTTACCAGGCGGGCCAGGCGCGATCGCGATTAAATGGCTGAGCCGGTCGGCCAGCAATTCGGCAATCCGCCATCCTATGGCGCCGCCCATCGAATGGGTCCAGAGGATGATTTCGCCTTCGAGAGTTTCTACCGCCGCGGCTATCTGGTCGGCGACAAGTTGTCCCGTCAACTTTTCGGGCGGGACATAGCCACTGCGGCCGCACCCCGGCCAATCGACGCATATGACGCGATCACCGCCGCGAGCGAGCCGTATCGCCCAACCTTCCCGGTTATCCGGCGTCCGCAACCAGCAGACGCCAGAATGCATGCCGCCGTGTACCATAACGTGGGTTTTAGCGAAATCAGTGTCAGACGGGGCAATGATGTCAGCGTAAACGCCATCCCGCCCAAAAGGGCCGGATGTTTTGGACAGGCATGCGGTCTCAATCATCGGATGCCATTGCCTTCGAACAACCGAAAGCCGGACCCTCCAACGTTCAAATCGGTGGGACGCATCAGAGGACCCCGTCGATGGCGTCGGCCAATTCGCGGGGGCGTGTCATCATCGCCTGATGGCTTCCGGGACTTTCGGCGGTTTTGGGATTGTCCAGGCGGGACGCCATATTGCGATAGACCTCAGGAGGCATCGCCATATCATCTTTGAGGAAGACGTAGGCAGATGGGTGATTTTTCGCCCAGAAGTTGTTGAGGCGGATCGGTTGATCGAGCCATCCCATCGGACAGGATATCAACCGCTGCGCAAACAGGTCCAAGCTTTCCGCGTTGGCGTCCTGCATGAAAGCATTGTCCCACAACTCCCGGGTCATGGGGACCGTGTTGTCAGGAGATGCACTCGCCATCGCGGTCAGCCCTCCCACAAGTTCGGCAGGCAGCACATCATTTATGCATTCGCCATCGTGCAGGACCCAGGCGTCCACGAAGGTAATGTTTTTTACTGCATCCGGCATAGCGTCGGCCACCAATTGCGCCAACGGGCCGCCGCCGCTATGCCCGACTATTGCGAACTCTTTCCAGCCTTGGTCTTTGATCCTTGCAACGAGGTCGTCGGCCATTTTGGAAAGTGTCACCCCGGCCCTGTCGTCGTCCTTCTCGTGGCCCAACATTGTGGGGTGGAAGGTCTCATGGCCTTTCTCCTCAAGCGCTGAGGCGACGTCGTCCCACGCCCAGCCGCCTTGCCATCCTCCATGCACCAATACGATTTTCATGATTCCCCCCATAGCGTTATGCTGTTATTCAGCGTACACACGTTAGGATTTATTCGTTCCACATGCAACTATAATAAGTACCAATTGCAACTATGAAGTCCGGTGAAAGCAGAGATCAGATGGATGTGCGTTTGCAGGGCCGTGATGCGATCCTGAACGGCACTGAAATACCGTTCGCCTACAAAGCCTCCTACATCCTCAACTTCTATCGAGAGCCTTTGTTCAGGGTTATTGAGAATGAGCTTGGCCTAAAGCGATCCGAGGCGATCTTGCTGCTTTTTTTGTCGTTTCGCGACGGCGTGGCGGCCCAGGAAATGTGCGATCTGACCGGTCATTCCAAGACCAATGTAAGCCGCGCGGTCAACTCTCTGAACACAAAAGGCATGATCACAAGAGATGTCGATCCGGGTGATAACCGCCGCCAATTGCTCTACTTGACCGATCTTGGACGGCGCGCGTACGGTGCATTCATTCCCGAACTCATGGCGAGGGAGACGTCCATGCTGGCGCCCCTTACAAAGGCGGAGAGGCGGCAGTATATGTCGCTATTGACGAAGATCGCTGGCGGCGTTCCAGATTGGACCGGAAAAAGCGACGATCTGGATGCTAGCGCCCGGCGCATGCGTCATAGATTCGTCGATTAACCCGAAGCGTTAGACGGGCATTTCTATTGCGTGTGCGGTGGGTAGCTATTCCCCATCTATTGGACAGGGTCTGGCCTCATTTAAGCTACTCGTTGCACTTGCTGATCGGGTCGGCTGATATCTTTTCCCTGCCAGCAGACCAGTGCCGATGGCCTGCCGCCGAGGGCTGAATGAGGTCGCTGATGGTTGTACGGGTCATCCATCTTCGTGTGGTCGCCTCCGTCTCCGATCCTGTCTCCTGCAAAGGCCCCCTGAAAGTGGTCCACCGACTGGGATAGATTTGTCCCGCAAATGTGGGATCAGTTAAGGACGGAAAACGAGAGAAGCTGGACTTGCCCGGAAAAAGTAGAGAGCACCAACTAAGGAACCAAGAGGTGTTCCATGGGAAACGGAGGCAGACCGACGCCGGAGTTTCGGCGGGAAGCGGTTAGGCTGGCGCTGACGAGCGGCCGGACACGGCGCGAGATTGCAGAAGATCTGGGCATTGGCCTATCGACGTTGACGCAATGGCTTGGTCGTGAACGGGATGCCGGTGAGACGACCGAAACCGGCGGGGCCTGTCAGCCCCGCCGGTCAAGTTCATGTCGATACGCCTTGCGGCGAATTGATCGCGTTACTCTGCGTTGCTGACGGTGCCCAGTGTCCCACCTTGTTTTTTAAGCAGGACGGCATAGCGGACCAGCATGGCAAGGATCAGCACGATGCCCGCGATGGACACCTGAGTCATAGGCGTGATCGCCGCCACAGCCCCCAGCATCAACAGAATCCGCTCGATCCCGGTCACGCGCGCACCATATGTCGCCTCGACCGAAATCGCGATCGCGACAGTGCCAAGGATGCCGCCCGACACTGCCAGGACGTTTGCAAGCGGATCACCCAGCAACAGAATGGCCGGGTTCCAGACAAAGGCGAACGGAAGCAGAAATCCGACCACCGCCAGGCGTACCGCCGTAAAGGCGATCTTGAACGGGTCTTCATCTGCAATCGCAGCCGCCGCCAACGCAGCCACCGCGATGGGCGGCGTCAGTGCGGACAACACGGCGTAGTACAGCAGGAACAGGTGGCTTTGAAGGACCGGATACCCCAGCTTGGCCAGCGCAGGACCGACAAGCACCGCAGCCAGAATATAGGCGCTTGGCGTCGGCATGCCGAGACCAAGGATGATCGTGACGATCGCCGCAATCACCAGGGTCAGGATCGCGTTCTCATTGCTGAGCACCAGGATCACGTTTGCCGCTTTCATGCCAAGTCCAGTCATGGACAGGCCGCCGATCACAAGGCCCGCGGCCGCGCAGGCACCCGCCACGGGCAGAATGCGCAAGGTCGTTTCGCCCAAGCCTTCCACGATCTTCCACAACGACAATCTGGTCCGCTTCATCAGCATGGCGGCGATCAGCATGGTCAGAACGCCAAAGCCAGCCGTGAAAGTCGGGGAATACCCGGACAACAGCGCCGTCACGATCCCGATGATGGGGATCAGGAAGACCCAGCCTGTCTTGAAGGTCTGTCCGACCGACGGAATTTCGCTGTCGGACGGGCGCAGATCGTATTTGACCGCGCGCAGGTGAACCTGACCGAAGACACCAAAGTAATACAGCATCGCAGGTACGATGGCCGCCACCACGACGTCATTATACGCCACACCGGTATATTCAGCGAGGATGAACGCAGCCGACCCCATGACGGGTGGCATGGCGCTACCGCCGGTGGAGGCCGCAACCTCAACCCCGCCTGCAAAGCGTGGGCTGTAGCCAAGACGCTTCATCACGGGAATTGTGATAGAGCCGGTCGCCACAACGTCGGATGTGGGGCTGCCGGACATCGTGCCATACAGACCCGAAGAGATCACGGCGATCTTGGCCGGTCCGCCACGGGTCCGTCCGGTCAGCAAAGCGGCGAGGTTGAAAAAGAATTCCCCACCCCCCGACATCGACAGGAATGTCCCGAACATGACGAACAGGAAGACATAGCTTGCCACCACCTGGATCGGCACACCGAAGATGCCATCGGTCGTAAAGACAAGGATATCCAGCAGATAGCTGAAGTCACTGACCCCATGGCCGAACGGCGGCGGCAGCAGGTAGCCGAACCAGTTGTAGGCAAGGAACAGGACGACCACACCCGTCAGACCAAGTCCGGTCGTGCGGCGTGTCGCTTCCAACGTCAGCAACATCAGGGCAGTGCCGAAAAAGAATTGTGCGGGCGTAAACGGCTCTAGCAGGCTGATGCGATCAGCGATGGCCGTGGCGTTCACGAAGAAGAAGATGCCGCAGGCGATACTCATGGCCGACAGTGCCAGATCGTACAAAGGCACCCGGTCCGGCGCGCGCGGCGTGGCACCAATCGCGACGAACATGATCGCATAGATGCCCGACACAAATAGGATGCCCAGAACCAGGGGATCCGAAATAGTGAAGAGGTTAGCGTAGATTACCCAAGCGGAGAATATGGCTGCAGCCACAATAGTGGCGCGCCACTGCCCGGCCGCAAGCTTGCGCCTGCGACCGGTGGAGACCAGTGATCCAATCACTTTGCGTAACCCGCTTCCGTGTAGGCTTTGATCGCGCCGGGGTGGAATTCAACCACGCTTGGCGTTGTCAAAAGCTCGGGCGTCAGGGCCTGCATGGATTTGTGAACGGCACGAACTTCGTCGATGTTCTTCACCAGAGACGACGCAAGGGAATACGCCGTGGCTTCGTCCATCTGCTCGGTCGCGACCAGCAGCGCACCCAGAGAAACGGTGCTGATGTCCGCGCCCTGGTTTTTATAGCTGCCCGACGGGATGACCATGGTGCCGGTGCCGAACTCTTCGTTGGTTGCGTCGATCACTTCCTGAGGGATGCTCAGCAGAACCACATCCACATTCTCGTCCACAGCGCGGAACGACGAATGCTGGATGAAGATACCGTTGGTGATCATGTCGAGCCGACCGTCCTGGATCAGTTCGCCCTGTTCATTGGCGCCCGCGCGGACCAGCTGACCGCCGTTGTCCGACAGCATGTCTTCGGTGATGCCGGCCTCTTCCAGCATCTTCAGCGCGACGTTCGACGTGATGTTGCCCGAACGGTTGATGCCGATACGGATCGGCGCGCCGCTGGTGGCGATGTCGTCAAGGCTGTCGATGTTGTATTCGTCGGCCATGTCCTTCGTCAGGAAGAAATGCATGGGCGCCCAGTTATACATGTAGCCAATCGCGCGCATGTTTTCGATCGGGGCCTTGAACGGCTCACCGCCGGACAGTGCGATATTGGCTTCGGCGTCATGCACAAGACCAAGGTCGGTCCGGTTCGCGCCCAGCAGACCGATGTTTGCAAAGCCGCCACCGGTTGCCTGATAGGTGATCACCGAATCGCCGTCGTCCACTTTCGCGGCGCGGTCGATGCCTGCACCCAGAAGCGACCACAACCCGCCGGGGTTCCCGCCGGACAGGTTAAGATTGATCGGCTCGGCCTGTGCAGCTGTTGCCACGGCAACACCTACGACCGCAGCCAGAAACGTTTTTTTCATGGTATTCCTCCCTATGCGAACGCCCCTGGTTTCTCTTCGTTGCCGCCGTTTGAAAGCAGCTTTCAATGTCTTAAAAGGGGCATGTCTTAGACATCTATTTTTATAGGCGGGCAGAATCGAAAGTCAACAACGTAGATATCTTAGAAACTAAGATTTCGCGGATTGCCAAAAACCCATGTAGGTTCTTAGCTGACTGATTCTAAATGTTATTCTGGGGTCGCGTTGGCGGAACGCGCTGTCCGCGCCGGGCCGCATCCGCTTCGTCACGTTCAAGATTTCGAATCATTGTGGTCAGGGCCTTGCGCAGAACGTGCTGTTCATCCTCGCTCAGACCATCG
Source organism: Pseudooceanicola aestuariicola (assembly GCF_045763785.1). Taxonomy (NCBI): domain Bacteria; kingdom Pseudomonadati; phylum Pseudomonadota; class Alphaproteobacteria; order Rhodobacterales; family Paracoccaceae; genus Pseudooceanicola; species Pseudooceanicola aestuariicola. Next base: position 25,238 of record NZ_JBJGSF010000010.1, read on the forward strand.
ACGGCCAATTCGTTCGCCTCGATCGCCAACGGCTCAAGTTTGTCGCGCAGATGCCAGCCTTGCTCGGTCAGGAAAGCATGCTGACGGCGGCGATTGCCTTGCGTGTTTCGGCGCGTGATCAATCCCAGTTCTTCCATGCGAAGCAGCGCAGTGTGCGCGGTCGGCTCTGTCAGATGCGCCCGCGCGCTCAGCTCACGTTGCGAAAGGCCATCTTCGCGCCAGAGGATCCGCAGAAAAATCCATTGACCGAAGGTGACGCCCTCGGTCGACAGCCGCAGCGTGAGTGATCTGTTAAAGGCGCGCGCGGCCAGCCGGATAAGGCGGGCCAGACGTTCTTCCTGAAACGGCGGCTGCTGTTCCCCGGTCTCGGTCGAAGACTTATCGTTCATGATATTCTGATCCGTCGCATAGACGGACAGAATAATCAGCTTTTGCCGCGCGTTAAAAGGCGCATTCAACAAATCACGCTATGCGTTTACTCTTGGGTCATCCCCTCAGCCATGGCTTCGGAATAGCCGCGCATGACCCGCACGTCGACAACAACAGTCTGGCCGGATTTCACGGCTGCTATTGCCTCGACCAGTGTTTCGCTCAGGTCCTGGCGATTGCTGACCGGCCCAAAGCCGATCGCGCCCTGCGCCTTGGCCAAGGCCGCGATATCAATATCGGGATTGTCGATCGCCTGCCCCACATGTTTGTTCGCGACAAGGCGGCTGCGGTCTTTCGCAACCCGTTCCTGATGGATTTCATCGTTAAAGTAGGACCGGTTATTCGCCACCACGATCAGCAACGGCAGTTCATGATGCGTTGCGGTCCAAAGCGCGGTCGCCCCCATGATGAAATCCCCGTCGCCCAGAACCGCCACGGGCAACCGCCCTGTTCCGTTCAGAGCAAGTGCAGAGCCAACGGCCATCCCCGGACCCGATCCGATGCCCGCGCCACCGTCGTAGCCAAGGTAATCAAGCGGCCCGCGGAAATCGCACTTGGACCCATCCCAGCCTAATGGCAGACGCAGATAGGTCGCGGTCTCACCCTCCAGCGCGTCGGCAAGCAGGTCCGACAGCTCGTTGACCAAGAGCGGCCGGTCGGCATCGCCTGCAACTTCTGTCCGTACGATAGGCGTCGCAACCGTGCCCGTTTCCGGGGCCCCGATGCCGGCCTGATCGCACATCGCCCGTATCGCCTGATCTGGCGCGGCCAGAAGTGAAAGGTCGGACGGGGCAAAGGCTTGGTGATCCAGCGACCAGCCATTTTGCAACAAGGGTTCCAGCGTGATGTTCACGATGCGCGTCGCCGCCTGCACCCCCGCCTGAGAAAGGGTGCCCGCCGGATCGACCCAGTCAAAGCACACGACCAGATCCGCCGCGGCGATGGTCTCACCCGCGTCGGCCGAGATGAAGTACCCCGGCGCGCCTACGTGCAGGGGGTGGCGGGTCGGGAATGCGGCAGCCGTCTTGATGTCCGTCACGACCTTTGCGCCATAGCGTTCGGCCAGCGCGATCCGGCGGTCCCAGTCGTCGTCGCTGCGGGACACGCGCCCCATCAGGAAAACGGGCGCCTTGGCCGCGTCCAGCATCTCAAGAACCGGGCGGATATCGTCGGCCCCGACCGTCGGCAATTTCGGCTGGGCATGACGGTCAAGCGACGGCAGCTCAGGCAAGGCCTCAATCGGCTGCTCCTGAACGGTCACATCGAAACAGACATAGGTCGGGGCCATGGGGGCGGTCGCCGTCAGCCGTGCGGCGCGGATCATGGAGCTTAGCGACGCGTCCAGCGATGCGGGCTGATCGTCCCATTTGATATAGGGTCGCACCACGGCAGCCTGATCCCGTGACGTGTGCAGCCAATCAATCCAGGGGCGCCGCTTGGCCGCGTCCACAGGTCCGGTCGCGCCGAACACCAGCATGGGAACACGATCACACCACGCGTTGTATAGCGCCATCGCCGCATGCATCAGGCCAACATTCGCATGAAGTATGACGGCAAGCGGCGTTTCGCGAACCTTGGCCCAGCCATGCGCGATGGCGACGGCATGTTCTTCGTGCAGACACAGCAACATCTGGGGATCACGGTTTCCAAGGTAGTTCACAAGGCTGTCGTGCAGCCCCCGGAAACTCGATCCCGGATTCAGCGCCACATAAGGCACCCCCAGCTCTCGCAGCATCAGGGCAATCGCGTCACTTCCATACAGGGTTGAGACGTCCGAAGGCTCTGGCCGGTCGATGTCGGTCGGGGGTGTTTTGGTGTCTGTATTGGTGGTCATGCCTGCCCCGCCAGATTGATATGAATGTTCTTTTCATGGGTGAAGGAAATCAGCTCTCCGATCCCCTCTTCGCGGCCGATGCCGGATTGCTTCACGCCGCCGAACGGCGCGCCGAGGAAATGCAGACCGACCTCGTTGATCCAGACGAACCCTGCCTCTGCGCGGGATGCGGCCCGGTGCGCGGTGGCCAGATCCTTGCTCCAGATCGAGCAGGTCAGACCAAAGGGCAGGCCGTTCACCTCTGCCATCATATCGGCTTCGTCGGACCATTTGCGCACGGCGAGGACGGGGCCAAAGATCTCTTCCCGTGCGATCCGCATGTCAGCCGTCACATCCGCAAAGATCGTCGGCGCGATAAAGCAGCCCTCGGCCAGCGCGCCATCGGTGACGGCATGGCCACCGGTCACCGTCCGGGCACCTTCGCTTTTGGCGCTGTCGATGAAATCCATGACGTTCTTGAAATGCGCGCGGCTGACCAGCGCACCCATCGTCGTATCCGGATCCGTCGGGATCCCTGGGGTGTAGCGTTCCACGCGTTCGGCCACCCGATCCAGCACGGCATCATGCAGATCTTCGTGCAGGAACGCCCGGCTGGTCGACCCGCAGGACTGGCCGCACCAGCCAAAGTTCATTCCGCGCACGATGGCATCGGCGATCCGATCCGGGTCGCTGTCGGGAAAGGCGATCAGGGCGTTCTTGCCACCAAGCTCCAGCAGCACCGGCTTGAGCGTAGTGCTGGCGCCCCGCATCACGGCCTTGCCCGCCGCGACGGATCCGATCAACGTGACTTTGGCCACGTCGGGATGTTCGGCCAGCGCCGCCCCAGCTTCGGTTCCGCCGGGCAGCACGCTGAAGGCACCCGCGGGCATCAGGCCATCGACAAGTTCGGCCAGCCGAAGGGCCGACAGCGGCGCCTGCGCCGGGGGCTTGATGATAACGGCGTTCCCGGCCGCCAGCGGCGCGGCCATCTTGCCGCCGCAGAACATGAACGGATGGTTGAACGCAAGAATCCGGGCGACCACGCCAATCGGCTCTCTGACCGTCATGTTGATGCGTTCGGGGCCCATGGGGATCGTGTCGCCCTTCATTTCGGTCACCAGACCGGCGAAGAACTCCATCTGCGCGGCCGCAATGGTCGCGTCGCCCTTCATCTCGGTGTAGGGGTTGCCGCAGTTGGCTGCATCAATCAGCGCCAGCTCGTCCCCATGCTTGCGCAGAAGGGCTGCGATTTCTTTCAGTATCCGGGCGCGCTCCAGCGGTTTGACATCACGCCATTCCGCAAACCCCTTTTGCGCCGCCTTCACGGCCGCATCCACATCCGCCGCGCCGGCATCAGCGACACTTGCCAGAACCTCTCCGGTTGCGGGGTTCAGGGTGTCCACGTAACGGCCTGCACCGGGTTTTGACCACGTACCTCCGTAGTGAAGGTCTAGGTTGGACGGCAATACCGCGCGGTAATCCGCGCCTACATGGTCAGTCATCGGTTTCCTCCCTTTCCTGCGACATCGCACAGAGTCATTTCCGTAAACATAGACATCTAAGATATATCTCGCAATCGCATTTCCATGCCCCCTCGGACCGAATGATGTCAGCCAAGGGCGATCACGGTCGTCCCGAGCAGCGCAAGCAGCGAGGCAAAGGCAAAAACCCGCCCCGGCTTCTTCTCTGATTTCAACAAAACGGCCGACAACCACGCGGCGATGAACATTTCGACCGACCCGATAATTGCCACGGCCGTTACGGTGGTGTGGCTCAGGGCGAAGAACTGGAAGATCTGCCCAAGCGACACAGATATCGCCGCAATCGCCTGCCACAGCGCGGGCCGTCGGAAAAGCGATGCGATATCCGCCCTGCCCCGTCGTGAAAACGGCGCGATCAGGCCACCGCACACCAGACCCGTGATCGCGCCGATGAACGTCCCGAGCAACGGATCGGGCAGCCCGTCCAATGCGAATTTCCGGCTGACATATGCGCCACCATAGCTGGCGGATGACACGGTTCCCAGAATACGACCACGGCGCAGATCCTCGGCGCGGCGGGTGACAATTCGCGGGGCATCCGGCGGCGCGGCACCAGCCGATAGGCGCGATTTGCGATTGCCGGCCAGCACCACAAAAATGCCAGAGAACACAAGCGCGAACCCAACCGCGATGGACCACGTTATTCTTTCATCCAGAAACACGATGGCCAGCAGAGCTGCGAAAACAGGGATCAGCCGCCGCAACAACCCGATTTCAATCGCACCGACCAGTTCGACCGCGCGAAACATGAAGACCCGTCCCGACACATTCGCCAGAATACCGGCCAGTGCAAAATAGGCCACACCGACAAAAACCAACCGGTCTGCATCGGGCAGCGGATTGCCAAGGACAAGCCAGAGGCCACCGGCAATAAGGCCGGTCATCACGACCGACAGATAGGCACCGTTATCGGCCTGCCCGTTCTCGGAATTCTTGTTTATGGCGACGGCACTGAAGCCGTAGAAGAAAGCCGAAACAAGCGCGAACATCTCGCCAAGAAAAGGCATCGGCTTTCACCTGAGCTGTGGGTTGGATTTCAAAGCTGCTGAAGCAACTCTTGAAAACGTTCGGCCGAGGTGATTTCGCGCAGGGGCATTGCGTTCTGCTCTTCGTTCGGCTCGACCTCATAGCTCAGGCCGCGCCCGTCCCAGAACCACCAGTAGACGATGTTGCCCTGCTTGTCCCTGATGGGCATCCGAAAGGTCGGAAAAGTATGCGCGATGTCCGAGATGTCGATCGTCTTCACCACCTCGTGCTGAAGGCCAAGTTTCCGCAAGGCCCCCTGCAGCGGGATCATCACGGTAAAGGCCGCGGCCCCCTTGCCCAGGGCGGCAAGGTCACCGGGCCGGGTTTCGTAGGCGCCCTCGATCGCCCGAACAACGGTGGGATAGCTGGCATGGTCATGCGTCACAAGGACATAGACAAGCTGCTGATCAATCTGAATTTCGACGAGATCGCCGGGGCTGAATTCCTGCATATCCGGCTCCTTACAAGCTGTAGGCTTCTAGGGTCGAGGGGTGGAACAATTCGGATATCTCAACCCGGCGCGGCGAAAGCCCTTGCGCCGCGTGATAATCCAGAAACTTGTTCAGCGTATGCGCATTCGCCGCGACACCATAGGTCCATGGATCGGTCCCCATCAGGGCCTGCGCACGGTTCAGCGTGTCCTCGACAAAGGGCATCGTGACCTTTGTGGCCGACGTGTCCTGCAACGCGTCCTGCGCGATCTTCTTGGATTGAGCAAAGGCTTTCATCAGCGCCGCTGGCAGCCACGGGTGCTGGTCGGCAAGCGATCTGCGAACACCCAGCACATGCATCACCGGAAAGATGCTGGTGCGGCGATAATAATCCTCTGCGGCCGAAACACTGTCGCGGAACAGGCGGCCGACATGCGGATGACCTTCGGCAAAACAGCGGGGCCAGCGCGGCCCGATAAAGCCGTCGATCTCTCCGTCCATCAGCATCTGGTTCAGCGTCGCACCCTCGGGGGCCGATTCGACGACGACATCTTCGGGCAGGTCGACCTTGATCTTCTCAGGCCGGCCCGGCGTGTCCATGCCACCCCGAACCCAGGTGATGTCGGACGGTTTCACGCCGTGATCTTCTTCCAGAATACCGCGGACCCAGACGTTGGCGGACAACTGATATTCCGCGATACCGATCCGGCGCCCCTTGAGGTCTTCCGGCGTGTCGATGCCCCGGTCTGTCCGGATGTAGACCGACGTGTGCCGGAACGCACGGCTAAGAAACACGGGGATCGCCACATAATGCGCATCACCACGCGCAACGGATATCGAATAGGAGGATAGCGAAAGCTCTGAAATATCGAACGCCTGATGCCGGAACGCGCGAAAGAACATCTCTTCCGGCGACAACAGCATCGGGATCGGATCCACGCCGTCGATCTTGACCCGCCCATCAACGATGGCGCGTGTCCTGTCATAATCGCCCATGGCAAGCGACAGATTTAAATTGGTCACGATCAATCTCCTCTTAAGTCGGTCCGCATTGCCGGGTCAGCGCCACGGGGGTGCCGCTTTCGGCGGATGTCAGTATGGCGTGGCACACTTCGAGGCTGGCAAGCCCCCAGGCGCCGGTTTGTGCAGGGGCCCGATCCAGTCGGACCGCGTCGAACAGGGCATCGACGACCTCTTTCCTTGGAACAGGGCCAACCGGGGCTTCGACAAAGCGACGTTCGGTATCCCCGAAGACTTCGACGCCGCCCGGGGTCAACCGCAGATCGGCCCGGTCGCACAATGCGATGACGGGGCCAAAGTGTTCGTGCCGGGTCGCATGCGCCGGCAGGGCACCTTGACCGAACGTCCGGGTTGTTTTCAGCCGGGCCTCGGAGTCCGCATCCAGTCCAACCAGTGCCGCACGGGCCCTGCCGTAATCTGCAGCGTTTTTCGCGGCACCAAGTTCGCCGATGTTATCCATCCAGATATCACTGTCGAAATGGGCGTAACCGGAATAGGTCAGCGTGGCGAAGGCCCCGCCCTCAAAGTTCACAAGTGCCGAATAGGCGCCTTCCGTGGGGCGCTCCGGGTCCCAGGCGCCGGTCATGGCAAAGACCTGACTGGCCTGCCCGCCGCACAGCAGTCGCACCATATCGATCTGGTGGATGCCCTGACTGAATAGCACGCCCCCGCCCTCTTCGGTCCGCAACTCTTCGGGACGCCGGGGGCGATACAGGAAATCGGTGTAATTGAAAGCCTGCACCATGCGCAGATTGCCGAATTCACCGCTCTCGATCATCTGCCGCGCCAAAGCAACCGGCGCGTCAAAGCTGTGACTGGGGCCGACAATCAGGTGGCACCCTGTCTTTCGGGACGCCGCGACCATGCGGTCTGCGTCCTCGATCGACACGGAGATGGGCTTGTCGACCAGAACATGCTTGCCCCCTTCCAGCGACGCGATAACATGATCGGCGTGCATCTGGTGAGGTGTGGCGACGTATATCGCCTCGACCTGCGGATCGGCGGCAAGCGCTTCGACAGTGGCATGACCTGTGCCGCCGAATTCGGCCTCGAATGCGGTACGGCTTTCTTCGCGCGGCGCAGCTGCGGCCACCAGACGAACCCGTGGGTCCGCCTGAAACGCCGGCAGCGTCAGCATGAACGCGCGCCCAAGCCCGGCAACGCCCAGACGGACCGGATCAGAGGTCAAGGACCAGCTTCCCGCTTTTGGCACGCGACACGCAGATCATGATGTGATCCGGTTTTTCGTGATCCATCAGAACCATATCGCGATGGTCGACCTCTCCTTCGATCAGCTTGGTCTTGCAGGTGCCGCAGGTGCCGCTTTCGCAGGAGCTGACGGTCTCATGACCCGCATCGCGCAGAGCCTCCAGAATGGACCGGTCCGCCGGAACGGTCAGCGATGCGCCGGATTTCGACAATTCGACCTCAAAGGCCTCATCATCCGCGCGCACGACCTCGACCGGTTTGAAATCCTCGAAATGGACCCGGCCTTCGGGCCAGTGGCCCGAGATGGCCTTGATCTCTTCCATCAATGGCTGGGGCCCGCAGCAAAAGACATGCGTCGTCTGCGGCTCTGCGAAATGGTCCCAGAAATCGTAAACCTTGTCCGGATCTCCGTCATCATGATGGATCAGCAGACGGTCTCCGAAGGCCTCGGTCATTTCGTCCAGATAGGCGGTCTCGTCCTTGTTGCGCGTGCAGTAGATGATGTTGAAGCGTTTGTTCTGACGCTCCAGTTCCTGCGCCATGGCGTAAATCGGTGTGACCCCGATCCCCCCGGCGATCAGCAGGTATTCGTTCGCCTCTGTCAGCGGAAAATCATTCTCAGGCGGCTCGACCTCGATCTCGGTCCCTTCATTTGCTTCGTCATGCATCGACGCGGATCCGCCACGCGACTCCGCCTCTCTTTTGACGGCGATCACGTATTCCTTGGGGTCCTCTGTCCCACCGACCAGCGAATAGCGCCGCATCGCACCTGAGGGCGTCCGCACTGTCACGTGCGCGCCCGGCGTAAAGGATGGAAGACTTGTGCCATCGACGGGAACCAGAGCGAATTCGGCAATCTGTTCCGTCAATGAGCGCTTACGCGCGATCCTCATTTTGATGGGGTCCATGGTTCCTCGCACAATTCAGGTTTAAGGTATGACTTAGATACCTAATATTATGCTGTCAAGCGTCTAGGTTCTGATCCCAGATACGTGACCGTATGCGCGAAATTTATCGCCGCGCCAGCCAGGGGCCCAACCTGCGCGTCAGGTACGGGACGATATAAGCAGTTGTGATTCCGGTCAGAATCGTTGCCACAACCAACAGACCAAGCGCTACCGGAACCTGACTGGTCAATGGCTGCAACGCGAAGAACAGCACAACCAGCGCAGGATAAACCGCCAGCATGCTGACGGCCCACCGCTTCCAGAACAGCGGCGGTGGCGGCGTACTGGACAAAGAGCTGATCGGCTCAAACCATATGTTGCCCCCCGCCGCCTGCTGACGCGCGACGTCCTCGATTGCCAGGGATTCGATCTCATCCAGCATGGCCCTGCGTTCGGGAGAGGTTTTCCATGCCTCAAGCGATTCCAGCGTGTCGAATCTGGCCAGGACGAAGAAATCGACGCCAAGCCCGCCTTCACGCCGGATCACATCCAGCCCACGAAACCCTTGGGCCCGATCAATACGGCGGCTCATCTCGGACAGCTTTGCCGCACATGTCTCTGCGTCCGCAAAAGCCACACGCAAAGCCACGAGCATGCGGCTTTCCAATCCATCCAGCATGTTGACGTTGCTCATGTGCGAAACTGCTCCTGGAAAATTCTGCCGGACTTTGATCGACCGGGATCATCCCGATCGACACACGGCACGGTTGTCAAAAAAAGTTAGAGGCCTAATGTCTTATGTAGCAAGGGTTTGCAACGGATTGTCGCAATTTAGTGAAGGGTCACACAAAATCCCTGTTGAATGATATTAGATACCTAAGTATTAAAGATACCATTCAAAACAATCCAGTGCTGCCCGCCCGGAGGAGAACAGCAATGCTTACGCCAGAAGAAAATGATGTCCTGACCCTCGTTTCCGGTGACGCGCCGATGTCCCAGCTGATGAAACAGCATTGGACGCCGGTGTGCCTGATCGAAGAGGTCGCCGACCCGGATTGCAAACCGCTGCGTGTCGAGGTGCTGGGCGAAAGCTACGTCGCCTTCCGCGACAGCAAAGGCCGGCTTGGTATGTTGGACGAACTGTGCCCCCACCGCAAAGCATCCCTGGTCTATGGCCGGAATGAAGATTGCGGCCTGCGCTGCCTGTACCACGGCTGGAAAATGGACGTGGACGGGAACGTCGTCGCCATGTCGTCTGAACCCGAAGGCAGCCCGCTGATGGACAAGGTCAAGGCGCGGTCTTACCCCGTCCGGGAATGGGGCGGTTTCGTCTGGGCCTGGCTGGGCGAAAAGGACGATATGCCGGAATTCCAGCCCCCCGCCTTCGCACCGACCGAAGACACGCCCGTCGCGATCCTGAAGATCCGCGTTCCCGCGAACTGGGCGCAAATCCACGAAGGTCAGATCGACAGCGCACATTCCTCGTCGCTTCATTCATCGACCATGAAACCCGCGCGGGTCGAAGGCGCCGCAGCCGACGACAAGTCCTGGTATCGCCCGTCGACCGACAAATCGCCGCGTATGCAGACGGAAACCACCAGCTACGGCTTCCACTATGCCGCGATCCGGAAACCGATCAAGAACGCTCAGACCCATCATTATCTGCGGATCACGGAATTCGTGGCGCCCTACTATTCGCTGATTCCGCCGAACAACAATTACAAGGTCGCCAGTGTGATCGTCCCGATCAACGATGATGAGACGGCGTTCCACTTCCTGGCCTTCGGTGGCCCCAATGTCCCCTCGACCGAGGAATGGCGCGCCTTCAACCACGCCGTTCCGGGCAAAGACCTGGATCACAAGTGGCGGACCAAACGCACGTTGGAAAATGACTTCATGCAGGACCGCGAACTGATGAAGGAAGGCCACTTTACCGGTGTGCCGGGCATCCCCAACGAAGACATCATCATGTGGGTGTCGATGGGCAGCCGGGTGCAACGCCACACCGATGTTCTGGGTGCGTCTGACCTGGCCATCGTTGAATTCCGCCGCCTGATGACGGATGCGGCCCGCAAGGTTGCCGAAGGCGGGCGCGCGATCGGGACGGACGCCGCGATCCCACAGGCCAAAATCGCCTCGCACGAGGGGGTTTATCCCAAGGATGTCGATTGGCGCACGCTGGTGAACCCGGAAGCGGATACGCAGGCGGCTGAATAGCCGCCCGGATCGGCCTGGACCCGTCTTGGCGCGGTTCGGGCCTGCAATCGTGACTGACACAGACCTGCCCCATGACTGGAAACGTCGGGGGCAGGTCTTTTTCTGTTGCCCGAGTCCCTGCGACAGTGCAAAGCGCGTCGTCATGTGGGGCTCAGGCCGCATCATCGCCGCGCAGACAGTCTGTGTCAGAATTGGCTGGCACCGATATCACCAAGCGCTATGCCTATCAGCTCCGCATAGACACGCATTTTCAGATACTTATGCCCGACATACGGCGCCAAACGTCCATGCCCACAACATATTCCCCAGCCTACAAAAATTCGCGGCTCAAGAAACCATTTGCGCGACTCACAGATCTCCCGCTATAGAAACGATAAAAATGAGCATGGCGCTATGAAGCGTTACTGAGGGCGAGAGCGGCAGATAAGCCCCCTGCCCCGGGACAGGTGAAGTATGAGCGAAACGAAGATCCTCATCAACGAGCGTATCCGCTTTAACGCGGAAAACATCGCAGCGGCGTTGGAAAACCACATGACCACAGCCTTCGCGCCCGATGCGCGCAAGGAATTGCGATTGTTTTCGGCCGGTGAAGCGGCGGATCTGCTGGGAATCTCGGCCTCTTTCCTGCGCAAGCTGCATTTTGAAAACAAGATCGCCGACGTGCATACCACCCCCGGCGGCCGCCGCCACTACAGCGCCGCCGATCTGGCCGCCATTCGCGCCCATCTGGACAGCGCCGCCAAAACGCCCGGCACGTACCTGCGGGGGCGCAGGCCCGGCGACAAGGTGCAGGTCCTGTCGTTTCTGAACTTCAAAGGCGGCTCGGGCAAGACGACCAGCACAATCCACACGGCGCAGCGTCTGGCGCTCAAAGGCTATCGCATCCTTTGTGTCGATATCGACCCGCAAGCGTCTCTAACCACGCTGTTCGGCTATCGTCCCGAGGTCGATTTCCTTGAAACCGGAACGATCTACGACGCGATTTCCTATGATGATCCGGTGCCCATGTCGTCGATCATCACCAAGACGTTTTTCCAGGGCATTGACCTGGCCCCTGCAGGCCTGATCCTGCAGGAATTCGAACATGAAACGCCCCGCGCGCTGATGGAGAACATTCAGCCGCCGTTCTTTGCCCGGATGGCAACCGCCCTGGCCGAGGTCGAGGCGAATTACGACCTGATCCTGTTCGATTGCCCGCCGCAACTTGGCTATCTGACGATGGCGGCGCTTTGTGCCTCGACCGGGTTGTTCATCACGATCGTGCCCAACATGCTGGACGTCGCGTCGATGTCGCAGTTCCTGCAGATGAGCGCGGACCTGCTGGACGTCGTCAGCAATGCCGGCGCGACGATGGATTACGATTTCCTGCGCTTTCTCATCAACCGGTTAGAGCCGAACGACGGCCCCCAGCAACAGGTCGTCGCCTTCCTGCGCAACCTCTTCGGCAAAGAGGTCATGACCAACGCCATGCTGAAATCCACCGCGATTTCGGACGCCGGCCTGACGCATCAGACGATATACGAGGTCGAGCGGAACCAGTTCAACCGCAACACCTACGATCGCGCGGTCGATTCACTCAACGGTGTGAATGATGAAGTTGAATCCCTGATCCAATCAGCATGGGGACGTTAATATGGCACGCAAGGGTATCCTGACCTCGAACATCACACCAAAATCCGACGCCGCCCCCCGGCAGCGCATGATTCCGCAGGGCGCGGTCGGGGCGCTGCAAAGCAGCCTGACGAAACTGCAGGAAAATGCTGTGCAGGACATTGATCCGTCGCTGATTGACATGGCGGGGATGGAAGACCGGCTGGGATTTGACTCGGACGGGCAGAAAAAGCTGATCGAGAGCCTGAAGACCTACGGTCAGCAGGTGCCCGTTCTGCTGCGTCCCCATCCCACGACCAGGGGCCGGTATGAAATCGTCTATGGCCGCCGTCGTCTGGCCGCCCTGCGCGAGTTGGGGATGCCCGTCCGGGCAATGGTGCGCCAGCTGGACGACCACGCGCTGGTGATGGCGCAGGGGCAGGAAAACAACACCCGCACTGATCTGAGCTTTATCGAAAAGGCCAGCTTTGCCGCGCAGCTGGATACGGCCGGATATGACCGGCAGACAATCGCGGCCGCCCTGGCGATGGATATGCCCATGGTCAGCCGGATGCTGAAGGTCGGCACCGCCTTTGACCTGCCCTTCCTGCGTCAGATCGGGCGGGCCCCGTCCGTCGGGCGCGACCGCTGGATGAAGCTGGTTGATCTGTTCAACGACCCTGCCGCGCGCAATCGGGCCGCCGCCTTCATGAACCGTCCCGAATTCGTCCAGCTGGATACCGACGCGCGTTTCGACGCCGTCCTGCTGGCCGCACAGAACAAACACCGCGCCAAGCCCCCTGCCCCGCGCCCCGAGACGCGCAGGGCCACGATCACGTCCCCCGAAGGCCAGCCGCTGGCCACGGTCAACGCATCGGACAAGGGGATCAGCCTGTCGGTCAGAACCGCCGGGTTCGACCGCTGGATCGAAGAGAATGCCGAAGATCTGCTGAACGAATGGTTTGCCCGCTGGCAATCCCGGCAGTCTGAGGATGAGCAAGACTAACCAACCCCAAGGAGGCACAAATCAGGACCCCGAAATAAGAAAAGCCCCCCAAGCGATATGGAAGGCCTTTCTCGTCGTTAGCACCTACGGGATACCTCTCTTCCACGACTCCGTCAACTCTGTCGCGTGACAGGGGCTGGATTTTTGTGTCCTGCGTGAGAGCAGATGACCCATATCACCACCCGATTCCGCGGGCGGCCTGTAACGGCTGCGCCCGACGATACCGTGATCCCGCACGACAAATGGGCCCTGGTCGATGACCTGACCCTTGCCGCAGCGGATTACCAGCTGTCCCACAGGTCCATCGCCGTGTTGCGCATGATGCTGACCTTTCTTCCCGAACGAACGCTGACCCCCCTGCCCGGCCGCGCCATCGTCTTTGCATCCAACGCCACCCTTGGCGCGCGCATGGGCGGGATGCCGGAAAGCACCCTGCGGCGTCACCTTGCCGCGCTGGTGAATGCCGGTGTCATCACCCGATGCGACAGTCCGAACCGCAAACGCTTTGCCCGGCGTCTGGGGGATGGTTTCGGATGTGCCTACGGCTTTGATCTTGGACGGCTGGCAATGATGGCGCATGAGATCAGCGAACGCGCCCGTCAGGCGGAACACCGGGCGCAGGAACATGCCGCGCTGCGCTGCGCGGTTCTGGAGGCGCGCCAGAACCTGCTGGAACAGATGGATGACGCAGGCATTGATCCCGACACGTCCTCCCCTGTCTCAGCCCTTCTGGGTCTGGCCCGGCTGATGCTGCGCCGGAAGGACAACAATGACAACCTCCGGCAGCTTCTGACCCGGTTGAAAACCGCGCTGAACACATCGGAAATAAGCGTCAGTGACAGCGAAAATGAGCGGCACCAACATAAGGGAACCAAAAAAGATTCTGAGGCGTCTGGGCAGGATGTGGATATCTCAGCCTCTCAGAAGGCAACACCTGATCTGGATTGCTTCAGAGAATATCAGCTTTTGTTTCCTAATACCGCGCGCTCATGGTCAGAGCTGTCGGCCCATGCACGGCAACTTATTCCGATGATGGGGATCGACGTCTCGGTCTATGAAGAGGCCACGAGAACGATGGGAGAGCAGATCGCCGCGATCACCGCCCTGCATATCTTGGAGCGGTTCGACGTGCTGCGAAATCCGGGTGGCTTTCTGCGGCATCTGACCCAGAAGGCCCGGCTTGGCAGGTTGGATCCGCAAAGGCTTTTGACCGGCTCGGATCAAAAATTGTCAGCTGACAATTTTGGGGATGGCACCGGGATGGGGCAGGGGACCTATGTGTGACGTCGCCGGTCAGACACCCCGGTCCAAGGTTCCCGCGGGGCAAAAATTGTCAGCTGACAATTTTCAGTATCGCGCGTCATCCATGGAAATCTTGATTTATAGCGCCCGGTCCTATAAATCAAATTCATTTCGAAATCTGAGCTATTGCGGAGGAACCTATAGCTCATGACCTGGAACTGGACGCTCCCTGACTGGCCCGAATTTCGCTACGATGCGACCCTAATTGAGGGATTAGAGCAGCAATTCCTGCTGTCGTCGGGGGAAATCCTTGGGGCGGTGCGCCATATCGGCGCCTCTGATCAGGACCAGCTTCGGATCGACCTGCTAAGCGACGAAGCGATGAAGACCAGCGCCATCGAAGGCGAGGTGCTGGACAGGCAAAGCGTGCAATCGTCGTTGCGCCGACACTTTGGCCTGACGGCTGACAATATCACCGCGAAACCCCGCGAACAGGGCGTGGCCGAAATGATGGTGGACGTCTATTCGACCTACGCCACGCCACTGACTCACGAGGCGCTGTTCAGGTGGCATGGGATGCTTTTGTCCCATGACCGTCGGTTGGACCGGGTCGGGGCCTATCGTCAGCACGAAGACGCGATGCAGATCGTTTCGGGCCGCGTGGATCGGCCTGTTGTTCATTTCCAGGCCCCGCCATCAGCGCAGGTCGCCGCGGAGATGGAACGGTTCGTGCACTGGTTCAACAACACCGGTCCCGATGGGGCAGGGGGGATGACCCCGCTGACCCGCGCGGCCCTGGGCCATCTCTATTTCGAAAGCATCCACCCGTTCGAGGATGGCAACGGTCGTCTGGGCCGCGCCTTGGCGGAAAAGTCGCTGGCGCAGAATATCGGCCAGCCCAGCCTGATCGCGCTGGCCTTCACGATCGAGAAGACCCGCAAGGCCTATTACGACCAGCTGGAGCGCGCGCAGAAGACCCTAGATGTCACGCCCTGGGTCGTGTGGTTCAGCGAAACGGTTCTGGCCGCCCAACAGGTCACGCTGGACAGGGTCCGCTTCTTCATCGCCAAGGCGCGGTTTTACGACCGGCACCGCGCGCAGTTGAACGACCGACAAGCCAAGGTTGTCGAACGCATGTTCCGCGAAGGCCCCGAGGGGTTCAGCGGCGGCCTGAGCGCGGACAAGTATCTGTCGATCACCGGCACCTCGCGCGCGACGGCGACGCGTGATCTGCAGCAGCTGGTCGAGCAGGGCGCGATGACCCGAACGGGGGAACTGCGGTACACGCGTTACTGGCTGAAACTGGACGGGTAGGGCGGCCCCTTCCCATTCAGATCGACCGGGTATATAGACAGGTATGTCTATTGTGCTGCACCCCTCCCTTTCCGCGCGTGACCGGCTGATTGAAACCGCCCGCGTTCTGTTCCTGCGGCACGGTGTTCCCCACATCGGCATCAACCGCGTGATAGACGAGGCGAACGTGGCGCGGATGACGCTTTACAACCACTTCCCGTCCAAAGACGCCCTTGTCGCCGCGGTGTATGAGCAGGAGGCCGAGCTGCGTCGGCAAAGCATCCTCACGGCGCAGGCCGCGCACGACACCCCGGTGGCTAAGGTGTCCGCGCTGTTCGACATCGCGCTGGAGCTTGCCCGTGAAAAGGGGTTTCGCGGCTGCGCCTTCGTCAATCTGGCGATCGAAACGGCGGCGGCTGATGGCAGTCTTCATGCGCTGGCGAAGGCCCACAAGGAATGGATCCGCGCCAACGTCCTGGATTGTCTGCCGTCCGAAATGTTCGCAGACCCGGCAACCCTGGCCCGGCAGGTCGTCGTGTTATGGGACGGCGGTATCGTCGGGGCCTATGTCACGCAATCTGTAACCCCGATCAAAGCCGCGCGGGACGCGGCGCAGGCGCTGATGCGGGCGGCCGCGTCATGATCGCGCGGCCCTGGCTGATCGCTTTGGGTCTGGCCCTTGGGGTCGCCGTGTCGAACGGGTTTGCGCGTTTTGCCTACGGTCTGATCCTGCCTGCGATGCGGGACGACCTAAGCTGGTCCTATGCAGAGGCGGGATGGATCAACACCGCAAACGCCCTTGGATACCTTGGCGGGGCGCTGCTGACCCTTGCGCTGATCAAGCGATTTCCGCCCACGCGCCTTTTCGTGTTTGGCATGGTCGGCACCAGTGCAAGCCTGCTGTTCTCGGGCCTGACCGAAGACTTCGCCCTGCTGACAATGTGGCGGATCACCGCCGGGGTTGCAGGGGCGCCGGTGTTTATCGCAGGCGGCGTCCTGGCGGGGCAATTGTTTCCCGACCCAAAGCGCGCGGCGTTGGCCATCGCACTTTATTTCGGCGGCGGGGGTCTGGGAATGTTGCTGACCGGCGCGACGCTTCCTGCGCTTTTTGCGGTTGGGGGGGCAGGGTCCTGGCCTATGTCATGGATTGCCCTGGGCCTTGTCAGCGGGGCCTTCACCCTTTTGTCCGCCCGGGCGGTGAAACAGATCGGGCGTGCGGGACAGGTTGCCCAAGCTCAAAAGCCGGCCACACGGGCTGCGGGCCTTCCGATCCGGGACATGGGGCCGGCGCTGGTGGGGTATGGTTTCTTTGCCATGGGCTACATCGTCTATGTCACCTTCGTCGCCGCGTGGATGCGCGACATCGCGGCGGGGCCGGGCCTTATCTCTGCGGTGTGGTCGGTTATTGGGCTGGGTATCGTTGTCTCGCCATTCATCTGGCGGGGGATACTGGCGCGGTTCTCAAACGGTGTGCCGCTGGCGCTTGCGGCCGGGGTCACCGCCCTCGGGACTGTGTTGCCGCTGGTCGTGACGGGACCTGTCGCGCTGATCATCTCGGCCACGCTGTTCGGGGTGGCGGTTTTCATCGGACCCGCCGCGATCACGGCATTTGCGAAACGGAACCTTCCGGTCACTGTGCAGGGCAGCGCGATTGCGCTTTTCACCACCGTTTTCGCGGTCGGTCAGGCGATCGGGCCCGTGGCGGCGGGTTTTATCGGCGATGCCACAGGATCAATCGACGGGGGATTGCTGGCGGCTGGCGGGGTGCTGGCCCTCGGGGCCGCTGTGGCCGTCTGGCAAAAAACCCTAGATTGCCCGGGCCGGTCAGATCGCGTTCTTTGACTGAAACGGCAGATCTGATGGGAACAGGCGCGCCTTTCAGCTCAGCAAGCCCGTCAGACCTGGGACGACACCCGCAGGGCAGCAGGTCCTGGATCCGAACCATGAAGCAGGTGAATGGTCATTGACGACGGCGCATCCCCCGCAAGCGGCGTGATCCGAACACCGGGGGGCAGGTGCGGTGTCAAAGCCTGCTGTATGATCGCGTGGCACAGGCCCAGCCCGACAAAGGTCAAGGCAGACAAAGGATCTTCGGCCCGAAACCGGATATCGTGCTGAAACCCGGCGGTCTGTCCGATCGCACGAATCCAGTCGTCTGATCCATGCGGGGCGCAGAACGGAACGACCCCTTCCAGCCGGTCCGCCTTTTCCGGGCTGGCCAGCATGAACGGTTCGCAATGCACCAGGCGATGCGTCAGACCGGGTTGTGCCGAGGCGCGATAGCTCAGGCCCAGGTCGATCTCTCCGGCCAGAAGGGCCTGTTCCTGCTGCGATGATCGCATCTGGCGCACCTCGACGCCGATATCGCTTATTCCCCTCAGCGCCCGATGAAGAACGCCTGCGTAAAGCGCGCCGGGCACCACACCGATCCGCACCGCCCCCGTCTTGCCCTCGGAAAGCGACTGGGCGGCGGTCAGAAGACTTTCGTTGGCTGCCAACAACCGCCGCGCTTCTGGCAAGAGCCGTTCGGCCTCGGGCGTCAGCTGAAGCCCGCGCCCCTCGTTCCTGAAAAGGGTCAGGCCAAGATTGCGCTCCAGTTCGCGAAGCCGCCGGCTCATCGGGGATTGGGTTGTGTTCAGCCTTTCCGCCGCCGCCGTGACGGTGCCCGTTTCGGCGAAGGTGACGAAAGCGCGAATAGACAGGATATCCGAATTCAGACCCATGCGGTCTCCTATCATGCGGAATTGGTGTTGGATTGGACTGATTTATCCGGTCAGGGTGCCCGCATCAAGTTAGGAGACAGCCATGCCCTTGACCCATTTCGGCTTTATCGCGACAGGCCCCGGAATGCGCCCGGATATCCACAGGTCGGACATATCGGTGCCCGGTTACCGAATGACCGTGGTCTGCGTCCCCACCGTCGACGAGGCCCCGCAGGTCGCCAAGGCGATGGCGCTGGACGGCGTTGAACTGATTGAGCTTTGTGGCGCATTCGGCCCTGCGGCGACTGCCGCCGTAGCAACGGCGATCGGACCCAAGGTTGCACTTGGCGTCGTCACCTATCCCGGGGCCTCTGCAACGGCCATGCACCGCATTTTCAGCCCGGACCCGCCAGCAGAGGCGCGTGCAGGGTCCTAGGCCCCTGATCCCGGGCGGGGCGCAGGTCGCGCAGGTATTGCGAAGATCACCAGATTGCCAAGCAGCGCCAGGGCGACCCCGGCGAAGGCCGTGCCGCTCCATGCGTAGCCTTCGAATAGGGTCGACACCAGAAGGGCGACGATTGGAAAGATGACGGTGGCATAACCCGCCTGGGCGGAACCGATCTGCGAAACAAGCATCAGGTAGGTCGTGAACCCGATCACCGAGGCGAAGACCGCCAGATAGAGCAGGGCGGCCAGGTAGGTCGGGTCCACCGGCGCCACCAATGGCTGACCGGTTGCGATGGCGAGGGCCAGCAACACCACCGCGCCGATCCCCATGCCCCAGGCATTTGCGATGATCGGCGTCGTGCCGGTCGCGCTGTTTTGCCGGGATGCCATATTGCCCAGGGAAAAGATCATGGTGCCCAGCACCGCCCAGCCCACGCCGCTCAGGGTGTCGGGATGGGCCGCGACGCCGAGGCTGTCCCAGAACAGCAAAACCAGCCCGGACACCCCAAGACCGCCCGCCAGAACAACCCTTGGCGTGATCCTTTCGCCGAAAAAAACGCGCGCATTCAATGCGTTGAAAATCGAGGCGAGGGAGAACACCACCGAAAGCAGCCCTGAGGGGATCAAGGCGGCCGCTTTGTAAAGCGCGACAAAGTTCAGGCTGAACAGGCAAAGCGCCTGAACGACCACTAACCGCCATTGCGCCGGCCGCCTGAGACGCCGCGTCAGGGCAAGGGCCGCCAGCAGGATCATGGCGGCGAGCGTCATCCGGTAGAACACAGAAAGGCTGACCGGCACCGGGCCGATCTGCAAGGCGATGGCGATCCAGCTTGTGCCCCAGATCACGACCGTGACGATAAACAAGATGGCGCTGTTCAAGATCGGCCCCTCCGTTCGCGGGGGATATCGGTGCGTCCGGCTGTCGGGCTTGCACGATCTTGCGGTTTTCGCCGTCCTGTCGGTTCTGGGTGCTTTGGCGGGATCATGAAAGCGGGTACAAAGGCGCATGATCTCGACGGCATCAGATTATTTGGCGCGGTCCCCGACCGCGCAGGCGCAGGCCCGGCTGGACCTGGGGGCCGGGCGCAGTGTGACCATCTGGGAAAATCAAAGCGACCGGATTTTCTATGACACGCCTAAGGATCACACCTTCAGCTTTTATTTGAAGGGGGGCACCGGGACGCGTCGGCTGGATGCTGGCGGCGTGTCGGGCTGGCCCGGCGCGGTCTGCGTGCTGCCTGAAGGACATTCCTCTGACTGGGAAATTACCGCGGCCTTCCGGTTCCTGCATCTGGTCCTGCCGGATGACACCCTGCGGGCGTGGTTTTCGCGGATCCATGATCGCGATGCCAGATATGCCGATGTGCCCGAGATCGTGTATCAGGCGGCCCCCGCGCTGACGGCCCCCCTGGCGCAATTGGCGCAGGCTGCCGTGACCTGTGATCCCCTGCAGGCGGATGCGGCGGTGGCCGAGCTGATCTATCGCCTGCCGCAGCGCCCGAAGGCTCTGCAAGGGGGGCTGACAGCGCATCAATTGCAGCGCACAGACGATTGGATCGACGCGAATCTGGGCGGGGCCATCCGGCTTTGCGATCTTGCCGCCGTGGCGGGGCTGTCGGAGTTTCACTTTCACCGCATGTTCAAGGCGTCCCGTGGGACATCACCGCACAAATGGGTGCTGATGCGCAGGATCGACGCCGCGAAAACCGGGCTGCAGGGTCGCGCAAGTATCGCCGACATTGCGGCGGCCTGCGGGTTTTCGTGCCAAAGCCATCTGACCCGCACCTTCAGGGCGCAGACCGGCATGACCCCCGCGATGTATCGTCAACGGCTGGCGGACTGGGGATGACCGCGTATCTGCCCGAGCTTGCGCTTGCCTGGTCGATCCAGCTGATGGGGGTTCTGTCGCCGGGGCCGGGCATCATGCTGATCCTGAGTGTCGCAATGGGGCAGGGCCGGTGGCCGTCGCTGATCACCGCATTTGGCATCGCCTGCGCGTCGATCATTCTGTCGACGGCCACGGTTCTGGGACTGGCCGTAATCTTTGCCGAGATGGCCCATGTCGTGACGGTCGTGCGGTATCTGGGGGCCGCCTATCTGTTCTGGCTTGCATTGAAGGCGTTTCGGACCGCGGCTACGAAACCCAAGTTGAACACCTTGGACGCCGAACCGCGAAGCGCCTGGCGGACGGGGCTGACGGGATTTGTGCTTCAGCTGTCGAACCCGAAAGCGATATTCTTCTGGCTGGCCGTTGCCAGCGTCGGTGGTGTCGGGGCTGCGCCCGCCTCTGCCACGATGCTGTTTATTGCGGGGGCGTTTGTGATTTCATTTGCCGGACATGGCGGCTACGCTCTGTTTCTGTCGTCCGGACCGCTTCGCCGGGGGTACCTGCGGTTTCGCGCTTGGGTCGAGGCGACGCTTGGCTGTTTCTTCCTCTATGCCGGGATCAAACTCGCCCTGTCGGAGCCGCGCTGACCTAAGCCGGGGTGAGTGTCTTTCCCGTCGCAAAGGCGACAAGCCCAAGGATCATCACCGCGATGCCGGTGATGGACAGACCGGTCAGCGTTTGGCCCATCAGCTACCAGCCCGTAGGGCCGTCTTTGCGGGCACGACCGACCCGGACAAGGCGGTGGCTGTCGGGCCCAAATGGGCGCGCGGCTTCGCGTGAACGCCCAGGGGCTCGAACTGGCCGAGCAGAGGGCGTCCCGGCCGCGAAGAACCGTTCAACAGTTCTGGGATTGGCTGGTCCAAGAGGGCCGATTAGAAAGGCACCGCCGTATTCCCTAGACCTTCGGTGCCCCGCAACTGGGGCGAAGTGATGTGCCAGACGGGGCCGTCACGTTACGACTTGGCAGTGCCGCGCTTGCTTCCCGTCCTGCGCTGCGCAATCACCTCGCTGGCGCGGCTTCGGGCCTGGGCCAGTTCAGCTTTCAGTAATTCCTCGCCCCGATCGTCGGCGTAGCCGATCAGATCGTCAAGCACGTCCAAAACCCATTTAAGACCGCTGACGCTTCCGTCGGGGAAAGATCGTTCCCATCGTCGATTGTTTCGGTCCCCACGCTGAGTGTGGGTTTCGTTGTCGCCACCGCATCCGTTATCTGCCCGCATCATGTATCCTTTCAAGGCTCTGGGGCCATAAGACGGGTTCTGAGCCGCGCGAAAAGTGTTGGGGGGGTTACGAAGTGTTTCGCCCGCGTATGTAACAAGAGTCACGGTGCAAAATTGGCGATTATGCGGTGCCCGCCGGAATGAGCGATTGTTGCAACAACGTTAATGCGATAGGTGTAGCGGCCAGACACTGACCCTCCGTCACGCTGAAAGGTCCGACCGGGCATGAGACGTCGAAGATCAGCACCATCCGATGACCTGTCCGGGGAAGTCTCACGGATTTTGTCCAGCGAAGGCTTTGCCAAGTCCGCGGCGCTGTCCCAGCTTCTTGGCTTTTTGTCCGAACAGAACGCCAAGCCATCGGGCGGCCCGACCAGCGAATATGCGATTGCCCAAGACCTTTTGGGACGGGGCGCGGATTTCGACCCCAAAGCGGACCCGATTGTTCGTGTCCAGGCCCGGCGTCTGAGAGAGGCGCTGGACAGCTATTACGAAGAAAATCCCGGCCCCCTGCGGCTGAGGCTTCCCCCCCGCAGCTATGATCTGGAGCTGATCCGGGCGAATACCGGTCCGCGATGGCCGCGGTGGGTCAGACGGATCGGCCCGCCGGTTGGGGCCCTGATCGCGACCGTGATGATCGGCGCGGCGGGATATGCGACGTTCTTCCGGCAGGTGAACGATGCCTATCCGGTGATCAAGATCCTGTCGGTTCAGAACCTGACCGGCGACGACAGCCTTGGTCTTTTTGAGCAGGGGTTGCAGCGGCAGCTGGCCTCGGACCTTCAGAAATTCGGCCGGTTTCGCGTCTTGATTGCGTCGCAGAGCAGCCCGGCGATCCAGGAAGACTATACGCTTCGAAGCAGCCTGCTGGAACTGGATCAGGAATTGGACCTTGCCGTGCGGCTGGAGACGGGGGACGACGACGAGCTGGTCTATGGCGATCGTTTCCGCGGGCCGGTTCTGGGCCAAGACTATTACGAGACGATCCGCGCGATTTCCCGGACGATCTCGGGTCAGATCGCGGGGCAGGGCGGGCCGCTGGTTCGAAGAGAAGACGCATCGACCTCAGAGGTCGTCGTGCAGGAGGCATCGGTCATTCCGCGCATGGGCGTCGGGCGCGAGGTGTTTCGGTGTGTCGTCCTCAAGGACCGCTTTTTCGACAATTACGAGCCGGAAGAATTCGTCCGTGCCTATCGCTGTTTCGAGCGTGTGTTGTCCGACATCGGCAACGACCCTGTCGCGCTGACCAGCTGGGGCACCTTGATCGCCCACGCCGTGCCCGCGTTCAAACTGATGCAGACCGCCAAACTGCCCCCGGACATCCTGTGGGAAGAAGAGGCGGTCACCGAAACGGCACGTTCCATCGTCGAGCGGTTTCCCAATTCAGCCGACGCCTTCCTGCTGCTCGGGTCTGTTCAGAACGCTCAGGGCCGGCTGCGTGAGGCAGAGATATCCCTGCGGCAATCGGTAGAGCTGAACCCGGGCAACAGCACCGGACATGCGGTGTTGTCCTACCTCTACCTCTCTCAGGAACGGTTCACTGCGTCCATTGGGTCTGCCGAAGAAGCCATCAAGCTAAGCGCGGATCCGCAGAGCTTCATGTTCCTTCCCATTTTGGTCGCCTCCATCGCCCTGGGGGATGAGCGAAAGGCCATTGATGCGGGCAGGTCTTACACCCAGAAACGTACCGGCGATGTCGCGACGGTTGTGGAGTTGATCGTGGCCAGGCTGGAAAACGACCGTTCGGCGACCGACAGGCTGTCATCCCTGGTGCGTGAGATGTCCGATCCGGCCATGCATTTTGCCGTTTTTCTGAAGGGCGAACAAACCAAAGAGGCGCTTCAGCAGGTGTTGCCGGAAGTGGATTTCGACGCGATCTGACGATCACCCCCGGGGCGCGCGGTCACGCCGCTGTGTCAACCCCGGCGAACGGCGATCAGAACGCTGGCTTGCGACAAAAGTCTGAGGCTAAGAATTCAGTCGGCGTGTGACAATGCGGATTGTGCCGCCGCCATGACGTGATCATGGCTTAGCCGCTCGGCAGTGTCGGCGTCGCGGTTGCACATCGCTTCGACCAGTGCGGCCAGCTCGGCCAGGGACGCCTTGCGGCGTTCCTGACCGGCCAGCGACATCACCCGCAGCTGTGACACCCGAATGTGGATGCTGCGCAGCATCCGGACCGCTTCGGGATTGTCGCAGCCTTCCATGATCACGTCATAAAAGACGGTCTTCGCCTCGATCGCGCGGCGACCGTCGCCGGTTTCATAGGCGCGTGTGACGGCCTTGAAGGCGTCCTTGAGCCGACGAATATGATCGTCCGAGGCGGAACTGCAGAAGAGTTTGCAAATCAGGGCCTCTAGCGCGGCCCGCAGATCGAAGATGTTCTTTGCGGTCTTCGGTTCCAGCGGTGAAATGATAAGCCCGCGGTTCGGGATGCTGGTGACCAGCCCTTCGTTCTCAAGTTCGCGCAGGGCTTCGCGCAGCGAGGTGCGGGAAACGCCGATCCGTTCGCAAAGCACGCGTTCGACCAAACGTTCCCCCGGTTCCAGATCGCCATAAGCGATGGCCGTCCGGAGCGTGTCTGCGACCTGTTTCCACAGCGTCGGCGGTACCTGAACCCTCAAATCTCTCAAACCTGTGCACCTCTGACTGGCTTTTCACTCATCTCAACCTGCGCCCTTCGTTCAGTGCCCCGCGCCCGCGATGGGGCGGGGAACATACGCGGCGTCGATCCGCGCGATATCTTCTTTCGACAGCGCAAGGTCCAGCGAGGCGACCGCCTCGTCCAGTTGTTCGACGCTGGTGGCGCCAAAGATCGGGGCGGTCATGCCGGGGCGGGACAGGGTCCAGGCGATGGCCACCTGCGAAGCGCTGACGCCCATGTCCTGCGCGATGGTCGCGATCTGGGCCTGAACGGCAAAGTCGCCGTCTCTGTAATAGTATTTCTGCGTGTAGTCATCCGTTTCGGTGCGGGTGCTGTTCGTCCCGGCCGTTCGGCGATCGGCCGACAGAAAGCCCCGCGCCATCGGGCTGAACGGAATAAAGGCAATGCCTTCGTGGCGGCAGTAGGGCAGCAGCTCCCGTTCGCATTCCCGGTGCGCGGGATTGTATTCGCATTGCATGGAAATGAAGGCGGCCGAATGTCTGGCGTCCGCCCGCGCCCGGCACAGGGCCAGGGTCCAGGCGGGCAGGGTGGTCACGCCGACATAGCGCGCCTTGCCCGCTGCCACGATGTCGCCCATTGCGTCGACCAGTTCGTCCAGCTCACAGCTTGGATCCCAGATGTGGGTCTGAAACAGGTCGACGTGGTCGGTCTTGAGCCGGGTCAGGGAGTCGTCGATGGCCCGGAACAGATGCTTGCGCGAATAGCCCCGGCCATTCGGATGGGACGACATCGGGTTGCCGGCCTTGGTGGCCAGAACGAAACTGTCACGTGGCTGCCGCGCGACAAGCTCTTCGCCCAGAATGCGTTCGCTTTCGCCCCCAGAATAGAAATCGCAGGTGTCGAAAAAGTTGATGCCATGTTCGATGGCCCGGTCGATCACGGGCCGCGCGGCGGCCTGATCCAGCACCCAGCCCCGCCAGCTTTTCGAGCCAAAGCCCATTGCGCCAAGGCAAAGGCGGGACACCTTCAGGTTGCTTCGTCCAAGTTTCACATAGTCCATCAGTCTTTCAGTCCTTTTCAACGTCCGCTTCGGCGGTCATGGAGCCCAGCACGGTAATCGCAAATTCCGCCGAGCGTTCGACATAGGCGCGGATCAGGCTTTCCGCGCGGTCGGCGTCACGCTCTTCAAAGGCGCGCCGGATGTCGTCCAGTCGCCGCAGCGATTCCTGACGCCTGTCTGCCGGGGCGACCTTTGATGTGATCGTCCGCAGGTAGGTCACGCGCGTCCTAAGCAGACCGGCCATCTGCCGGGCGATGGAATTCTCGCCACCGCGTGTGATGATGTCGAAAACCTCGTCCAGGGCCTGGGCATGGGCGCGGGCCATGTCGGGTGTGTCCGAATTGCGCGCCCTTTTCACGGCTTCGATCAGATCATCAAGATCGTCCTGCGTCGCGCGTTCGACAAAAAGCCGCGCCATCGCTGATTCGAGGACCGCGCGGACCTCGTATATTTCGCGGGCTTCCGCGATCGTCAGCTTTGCGACATGCATTCCCTTGCCCGGTACGCGGGTCACCAGCTTTTCGGCTTCCAGCTGGGACAGCGCTTCGCGGATGCTGGTGCGGCTTACGCCGGTCTGGTCGGCAAGGCTGCGTTCAACCAGCTTCGTGCCGGGGGCGAAGACCTCGGTCAGGATCGCTTCGCGCAATATGTGAACCGTTTGATCGCGCAGGGTCGGCTTGTCTTCGATCAGCCAGTCCACCGGGTCTTGCCTGGTCTGCATGGGCTCTCCTCTTTCGTCATCAGACCGGCAGGTCGGTCGGATTGGACCATACCTGTTTCGGTTCCTGTGTGGAAAATTACGCAATTTCACGGCGGTTGACCAGTAGATTGTCTGTTGGTATACCAAGATTCAGAAAAGCAGCGCGAGGTTTGGCAGATGCGGACCGAAGATGGGACAATTTCTTTCGAAATTAGCGGGCAGGGCGTCCCGCTTGTCCTTGTCCACGGGGTCGGCGCCAACCTGCAAAGCTGGGACGGTGTCTGCGATGAGCTGAAGGATGACTTCACTCTGATTCGTTCGGATCTGCGGGGTCACGGCAATTCGGCGCAGATCGAGCCCCCCTATTCCGTCGACCGGTTCGCAGAGGACATCATCAAGGTCATGGATGCGGCCGGGGTGGAGCGCGCGCATCTTGCCGGTTTCTCGCTTGGTGGATTGATTGCGCAAAAGCTCGCCACCGCGTTTCCCGACAGATTTGACCGGATCGCGATCCTTGCAGCCGTCGCCGGACGCACCGAGGAAGAGCGCGCCAAGGTCGTCGCGCGCCTGAAGATGATTGAGGATGGCGGCATGCCTGCGATCACCGGTGCCGCGACTGACCGCTGGTTCACCGAGGACTTCGCGCGGCGCCACCCCGAGGTGATCAAGCGCCGCGTTGCCGAATTGGAGGCTGTTCACCTGCCGTCCTACATGGAGGCCTATCGCGTCTTCGGGACGACGGAGCTTATTGATACCTTGCACCGGATCGACCGTCCGACGCTGGTGCTGACCGGAGAGTTCGACCAGGGCTCGAACCCGAGGATGGCCCGCGACATGCATCAGCGCATCGCGGGGTCAGAGCTGGTGATCCTGCCGGGGCTGAAACACAGCATCCTTGTCGAAGCCTCCGACATCGTCGCCAGCCACCTGCGCGACTTCTTCACCCGGAATATGGATAATTGATGGAAAGACGAGATGGACGAAAATCTCTTTAACAAGGGGCTTGAGCGGCGCAAGGCGACGCTTGGGGCCGAGTACGTCGAAAACTCGCTTAGCCGGGCGACGGAGTTCTCCAAGGATTTTCAGGGTGTCGTCACCGAATATTGCTGGGGCCTTGGCTGGGGAGACGAAACGCTCGATCCCAAGACGCGCAGTATGCTCAACATCGTTATGCTGGCGGCCCTGAACCGTATGCATGAATGGGAGCTTCATTTGCGCGGTGCCGTGCGGAACGGTGTGAGCCGGGCAGAGCTGAAGGCGCTGATCACGCATCTGACAATTTATTGCGGTATCCCGGCCGGGGTGGAGTGCCACCGGATCGCCAACCGCGTCTTTGCCGAGCTTGATGCCGAAGGGGGCGCGTCTTGAACGATCCTGTCATCCGCAAGGTCGTCGATTACATCGAGGACACGATGGTCGAGGGCGGCCGCCCGGCGGCTACCCCGCTGCGAATGGGGGCCTGCGCCGCGGTGATCGTGAATCCCTGGGCCGGGCAGGGCTATGTCGAAGACCTCCAGCCCCAGATCTTTGCCCATGCCAAGGCCCTGGGCGATGTCCTGGTCCCGCGGCTTGTCGATCAGATGGGCGGGCCGGACAAAATCGAAGCCTTCGGCAAATGCGCCGTCACCGGAACCGCAGGTGAGGTCGAACATGCCGCCGGACTGATCCACACGCTGCATTTCGGGAATGTCTTCCGCATTGCCGCCGGGGGGAATTCCTTCCTGCCGTTCACCAACAAAAGGGCAGGGGCCGGGACGGCGCTGACCCTTCCGCTGACGCATAAGGACGAGGCCAAGAAAGGCACCCGTTCACATTTCCTGACGCTGGAATTTTCGATCCCGGATGCCCCGGCCGCTGACGAAATCGTCGTGGTGCTGGGCGCGGCCAGCGGGGGACGCCCGCACGCCCGCATCGGCGACCGGTTCAGCGATATGAAACTTATGGGAGTTGATCAGGCCGGACGCCCGCTGAGCGTCTGAAGAAATTGCCGGGCGGACCCCTCCGCCGGGCCAACAAGGGCAGAAAACTGCCAGCGAACCGAAACCTTTTTCAACAGGGAAATAACCATGAACAGAAGGCAATTGATGTCCGCAGTCAGCGGATTTGTCCTGGCCGCCGGCGTTGCGACCGGCGCCCTTGCCCAGAGCGATACACCCGCTCAGGGCGGCACCCTAAACGTCGGATTCATCAGCGATCTCAAAACGATGAACCCGCTGCAATCCACCCAGTGGACCGAACGGCAGATCCTGTTCCTTGTGTTCGACAAACTTGTCGAACTGAACCCGGATTTTTCGCTCAAGCCCGGTCTGGCCAAAAGCTGGGATTTTGAAAACGACGGCAAGCGCGTGGTGCTCCATCTGGAAACCGGCGTGACCTTCCATGATGGCACCCCGTTCAACGCAGAGGCCGTAAAGTGGAACCTGGAAACCCGTCTGAACCCCGATGCGGGCTCGTCTCAGCGGCGTCAGCTTGAAGGCGTGATCGAAAGCGTCGAGGTTGTGGATGACGCCACCGTCGCGATCAATCTGGTCAATCCTTATCCGCCGCTGCTGTCGCTGTTTGCAGACCGGGCCGGCCTGATGGCATCGCCCGCCGCCGCCGAGAAGTATGGCGAGGACGTGGGCTCCTACCCCGTGGGCACCGGGCCTTTCAAGATGGACGAATGGACCCGCGGCGCGACCCTGTCGCTAAGCCGGAACGAAGATTTCTGGCGGGATGGGCAGCCTTACCTCGACACGGTGACCTTCCATGACATCCCGTCGAATGTCGTTGGTATCCAGCGCATGATGATCGGAGAGCTGGACTACATCGGTCATATCACGCCGCTCGATTCCAAGCTCGCCCAGGCGAGCCCCGACATCGAACTGGTGCCGTCTGCGGGCGGGCAGTGGTATTCGCTGCAGTGGAAATGGGATGCAGAGCCGTTCAACAACCCTGACCTGCGCCGCGCCATCGCCCATGCGATCAACCGCGACCGCATCAACGAGATCATGTGGGAAGGCAATGGTGAGATTTCCGACGGCTTCACGCCCGCAGGCCTGTGGTGGACCCCCGGGGAGCTGGAGCATTACGAATACGATCCGGAGAAGTCCAAGCAGATCCTTGCGGATGCGGGCCTGTCGGGCGCCAGCCTTCAACTGGCCGCGCCCAGTGGTGACGCGCTGCGCCGTATTGCCGAACTGGCCCACGAAGATCTTCAGGCCGTTGGTCTGAACGTCGAACTGGCCCCGGTGCCGCAGAGCGAATACTACTCCAAGACCGTATCCGGCGAGATCCGGTTTACCCCGATGCGCTGGACTCAGCGGTCGGACCCGGATGGTCTGATCCAGTACCTCTTTGCATCGGACGGCACGGCCAACAGCACGAAATACGCGAATGCCGAGGTCGACAAGCTGATCTATGAGGCCCGCGTGATGACCGATCAGGCCGGACGCAAGGCGCTTTATGATCAGGCGCAGATGCAGATCTCCAAGGATCTGCCCTACATGCCGATCGGCTTTGCGAGCGAGTTCAGCGCCATGCGCACGGATGTCGAAGGCTATACGCCGATGCCCGACCTGATCCCGCGTTTCCGGACCTTCTGGAAAGACGCGGAATAAACCGGCTGGGGCCGCCCACGGGCGGCCCCTTGCCCGACAGGTACGCGGCCCGCCTGAATTAAGGAATCCAGCACGATCATGACCACCAGCTATCAGATGTACATCGCAGGCAAGTTCTGCGAGGCCGGGGACGGCCAGAGGTTCACTTCTGTTAATCCCGCAACCGAACAGGACTGGGCGAGTTTTCCCGAAGCGACCGCCGAAGATGTCGACCGGGCCGTAAAGGCGGCACATGCGGCTTTCACCACGGGTCCATGGTCGCGGATGAGTGCAAGAGAGCGGGGCAAGGTGCTTGGCCGCATCGCCCGAGAGCTTGAACTGGCCGGGCCGGACCTGTCATGGGCTGAAACGACGGATACTGGCAAATTGCTGCGAGAAACGCGCTGGCAGGCCGGGAACCTTGCTGAGATCTACGACTACTACGGCGGCCTCGCGGATAAGATCGAAGGCCAGCTTCCCCCCGTCGGACCGGCAGAACCCCTGTCGATGATCGTCCGGGAACCGCTTGGCGTCGTGGCGGCCATCGTTCCATGGAATTCGCAACTGCACCTGGCGGCCTTCAAGATCGCGCCCGCGCTGGCCGCGGGGAATACCATTGTTCTCAAACCCTCGGAAGAAGCCTCGGCGGCGGTTGTGGAATTCGCGCGGGTGATGGCGCGGGCCGGGCTTCCTGACGGTGTCTTTAACGTGGTCACCGGTGGCGCAAGACCCTGCGCCGAAACGCTGGTGTCGCACCCGCTGGTCCGGCGCGTTAGTTTCACCGGCGGGGTCGAGACGGCGCGCAAAGTCATCGCCGCCTCTGCCCGGAACATCGCGATGCTGTCGCTTGAGCTGGGGGGCAAATCCCCGGTGGTGGTTTATGATGACGCCGATATGGACAGCGTGACCAACGGCGTGACCTCGGCAATCTTTGCGGCCAGCGGTCAAAGCTGCGCGGCGGGATCGCGTCTGCTGGTGCAGGAAGGCGTTTACGACGAGGTCGTCGAACGGCTTGCGAGGCGGGCCAGCGAAATCGTCATCGGCGATCCGATGGACAAAGACACCCATATGGGACCACTGGCAACCGCCCGTCAGCGCGACCGGATCGAGGACCTTCTGGCGCAATCCGTCGGGGCCGGCGCAAAGATCGTCACCGGCGGCGGGCGTGCCGGACGGGATACGGGATATTTCTTTGAACCGACAATCGTCACCTGCGGCGATCAGGACTTACCCGTCGTGCGGAACGAATTGTTCGGCCCGGTCTTAAGCGTGCTCAGGTTCCGCGATGAGGAAGACGCGATCCGGCTGGCCCGGGACAGCGACTATGCCTTTGCGGGCGGTGTCTTCAGCCGTGATTTCGGCCGCGCCTACCGGACGGCACGGGCGATCCCGGCAGGGCGGTTCTGGATCAACACCTACAGGGTTACCAACTATGCGATGCCCTTTGGCGGATCGGGCAACAGCGGCTATGGCCGCGAAGGCGGCATCGACGCGATCCACGATTACACCCAGACCAAGGCGATTTTCGCGGACCTTTCCGGTGTGCCGGCCGCCGATCCCTTTGTAATGCGCTGAGGGTGCCATGATCCTGCTTGTCCTGTCTCGCATCGCCATCATGATCCCCAACCTGATCATTCTGACGCTGCTGCTTTTTGCGGCGACGACCTCGTTCCTTGGAACTCCGGCCGCCATCATGCTGGGCGAGGATGCCTCGCCCGAAACCATCGCCGAACTGAATGCCCGTCTCGGCTTTGATCAGCCGTTGATGGTGCGGTACTGGACCTGGATGACCGACGCGCTTGGCGGGGATTTCGGGCGCAGCTATTCGACCCAGCAGCAGGTGTCGGAAATGATCGCGGATGCGCTGCCCCTGACATTGGAGCTGGCGCTTTGGGCGATCTTCATCGCCTTTGTCGGGGCCGCGCTGGTCAATTCGGTGACGGTGTTCAAGGGCGTGGTCGACCGCCTGACTGCTGGCATCGGTGTCATCGGGATCACCGTCCCGAACTTCTTTCTGGGGCTGCTCTTCATCTACATCTTCTCGGTTCAGCTAAGGCTGCTTCCGACGACGGGCTGGTCGCCTTGGTCAGAGGGCGTACTGGAACACCTGCGCCATATGATCCTGCCCGTGATGACGCTGACCACCTTCTATTTCAGCTCGTTCAGCCTGGTCTACAAGGCCGAGTACAAGTCCGTTCAAAACAACCTCTTTGTCCGGGCTGCCCGCGCCAAAGGGCTGACCGAGACGCGGATTTCCTATCGCCACATCCTGCCCAACAGCATCCTGCCGCTGATCACCTACGCCGGGCTTTCGCTTGGTCAGCTGGTCGGTGGGGCTGTCGTGACCGAAACGGTGTTTTCGATGCCGGGCATGGGGCGGCTGCTGGTCAACGCGATTTCGGCCCGCGATTTCCCGGTGATGCTGGCGGTCGGGATGGTCATTATTGTGGGCGTCATGCTTTTGAACCTTCTGGCGGACCTGACCTATTCGCTGGTCAACCCGCTTGTGCGGCACAACGGGTAGGGGGCTGATCATGCGACGTCTGTCTCCTCGTCTGGCCATCGGTCTTATCCTCCTTGCGCTGATCAGTGTGGCGGCGATCCTTGCACCGTGGATCACGCCGTATTCCCCGGTCAAAACCTCCACCTCCGTTCTGGCCCCGCCCAGTCTGGACCACCTTCTGGGGACCGACCAGCTTGGCCGCGATGTGTTTTCGCGCATCATCTACGGCACACGGGTTTCGCTTCAGGTGGGGGCATCGGCTGCGGTTATCGCCGTTCTGATCGGCGCGCCGATCGGCCTGATCGCGGGGTTCTTCCGGGGGCGCATCGACTTTCTGATCGTCCAGCTGATCGACATCTTCATTGCACTGCCGGGGCTGGTCCTGGCGCTGATCATCACCGCGATGCTGGGGCCGTCGGTCGTTAATCTGGCGATCACGCTAGGGATCGTGACTGCGCCCACCGTCGCGCGGCTGGTCCGTGGTCAGGTCTTTGTCGTGCGCGAAACGCTGTTCGTCGAAGCCGCCCGGGCCACGGGCGCCGGATCCGCGTGGATCATCCGCAAGCACGTCATGCCAAACACGATGCGGGTCGTCTGGGCGCAGTTTGCGATCAACGTGTCGCTGGCGATCTTCACCTCGGCCAGCCTTAGTTTCCTGGGTCTTGGCGTTCCGCCGCCGGCGCCGGACTGGGGCGGCATGGTGCGTGACGGGTCGATGTTCCTGCCGATCCGCCCCGCGCTAAGCCTTGCGCCAGGCTTTGCCGTCGCGCTGACGGTTTTCACCTTCTACCTCATCGGATCGAGCATGAACGATGCCGACTGACAGTTTCGCAAAACAGGGGAGCCGAATGACAAATCACGATGTGACCGGCCCGGTCCTGCCAGCGTTCCTGGAAGACCGGCTGCGCGAAGCGACCGGCGGTGCCGACGCCGCGCAGCACGTCAAAGGGCTGATGCGCCCGGCAGAGACGCTGATGCGGGTTGACACGCTGAAGTGCTTCAAGGCCTCGCGGCTGAGTTTCGCGGACATGCTGTGCCGTCGCATGGTGCAGCAGCGCTGGCAGATCCGGCTGGTTTCGGGAGAGGTCGACGACACCTCGGCCGGAAAGTTCATCTACGAGATCGAGGCCGAAGGCTTCCGCATGACCTATATCGCCCGCGCCTATCCTTGGGACGGGATCGAAAAGCCGGGGCGGCGGGCAGACGGTGCCATGCGCGACATGTTCGGCGCGCTTTTTGTCAACGCGCCCGATGCGGCCCGGATCGAGCAGGAATTCGCGACCTTCGACGTGAAGGGCGATGGCGCCATGCGCACCAGTTCGGACGTGATCGGCTGGACGCCCGCCAACCGCAGCAGCCGCCATTTCGATGCGGTTGTCGACGCGCTTGCGGAAGGGCGGCAACCGGACGGCCCGCTAAGCTATCTGATGCGGAACGGTGGATTTCAGGCCAGCGGGCGCAACGGGTCCATTTCGTTCGAGGGCATTCCCGCCGACAACCCGCTGAGCCACCCGTTCTTTGCCGATATGTTCGCGATCTATCTGGTTCGGGTCTTTTCGATTGACCTTGCCAATGCCGTGGCCCGCCGGCGCAACCCCTCGGCGGCCCAGCTGGATCCGGCGCTGGCGCGAACACTTGGTATCGGAAACTCGTCCGGGCAGGGGATGTGTGTGGCGCTGCAACGCTGGCCGCACTGGGTCGCGACCTGGGTCGTCACGCGGGAGGTGGCGCTGGCCTATGCCAAAAGCCGCACCGTCACAGAGGCTGGCAAGGCGCAGCTGCGCAAGTTGCTCGCCGAAACGACAGAGGTGTATCGGACCGCCGATCCGCAGGTCGAGGAATATGTCCTTACCAACGACGAGATGATCGCGCATCTTGCCACGATTGACGGCTGGATTGGCGAACAGGCCTGCGACGGCGCGGACTGGACCGCGCTGGCGGACCGGGTTGCCAGGACATTCGGCGGCGAGACGCTGGAGCAGCTGCACTCGCTGCTACTGGAGCTGGTGCCTGATTTCTGCGATGCGATTGCGCCGTGGTTCCGGCAGGGGGCGCTGCGCCCCCGGCGCTACGATCCGCGCATGAAGGTCGGGGCCCTTCGCGACATCCTGCGCCGGACTTATGACTGGGCGCTTACCACCGACCGGACGCTTGCCGCGTCGCATCAGACCTTCTGGTATCATTCGGCCGATCACGGCGAACAGCGCCGGGGCGAACGCATCATCGACCCCCAAGAAGAGTTCGAGTCCTTTATTGACCATGTCGGGCTGATCCAGCGCCTTGCCTCTGCCCTGACGGCCTATGCTGACGATGCGCCGGTGGCCGACGTGGTGCTGGGCGCACCGGACCTGCATTTCGCGATCCGGCGGGTGCAGTATCTGGATGGTCTTCCTTATGCGGAAATCCGCGACAGCATCGCGCATCGCGACTTTCTGCCCGCAAACTTGATCCGCTTTTTCCTTGGCTCCCTGGGCATTCGGGGCGCCGTGCCGCTGTCCATGCGCTATGTGCGGGGCACCTTTTACCAGAACCAGCCCCTGCCAAACGAATTTCTTGACCCGCCCCAAGTGGCGGCGCGGGCCATGTCTCATGACACGGAGGTGCAGCTATGACCCTCACCGTCGCAATGGGCGAACTGACACGGGTTCTGCCGTGGTCGTTCCGGGCCCTTGGATATGCCTTCGGAACGGCGGACAGGGCCGCGCATGTCGTCGCCGGCGCCGCAGCCCTGGACCCTGCGGTCCTTGATGGGTTGGGACAGGCCGAAAACCTGGTCCTCCCCCACTGAAGTGGTCCACCGTTATGTTAAGGAAAACGGAGGGCCAAGATGGCTACGAAGAGACACAAGCCGGAAGAGATTGTCACGAAGCTGCGGCAGGTTGAAGTGCTTGTCGGGCAAGGCATGGCGCGGGTGGATGCGATCCGCGAGGTTCGCATTACTGAGCAGACCTATTATCGCTGGCGCAAGCAATACGGCGGTATGGGAACCGACCAACTCAGGGAACTGAAGCGCCTCCAGAAAGAGAATGAACGGTTGAGAAAAGCCGTTTCGGATCTGACTTTGGACAAGCTGATCCTGGCGGAGGCGGCAAAGGGAAACTTCTGAGCCCCGCTCGCCGCCGTGCCTGCATTGATCACGTTCGCACCCGGTTCCATCTGTCCGAGAGACGCGCCTGCCGTGTCTTGGGTCAGCACCGATCCACGCAGAGGAAGGTGCCGCAAGGCCGTGCCGATGAGGAGCGTCTGGTCGCGGACATGATCGAGCTGGCGCGGCGGTATGGCCGCTACGGCTATCGTCGGATCGCGGCTTTGCTGAGAGATGCGGGCTGGGAGGTGAACGACAAGCGGGTCGAGCGCCTATGGCGA
>NZ_JBJGSF010000011.1:0-56079 GCF_045763785.1 Pseudooceanicola aestuariicola
CGCCCGGTCGCAGCCCGGTCACCTTGATCTCGATATCCCCCTCACCCGTCACCGGGTCCTTCACCGTCCGACCGGAGAGTTTGACCATCCGATGCGCGATATCGATGATCTTCTGCGGCTCTCCCATATCCAGCACGAAGACGTCGCCTCCTTTGGCGTAGGCCCCGGCCAGCAGGACCAGACGAGACGCCTCCGGGATCGTCATGAAAAACCGCGTGACCTCCGAATGGGTGACGGTCACCGGCCCACCCGCCGCAATCTGTTTCTGGAACAAGGGCAGCACCGATCCGGATGATCCCAGAACGTTCCCGAACCGCACCATCGCAAACCGCGTGGTCGTGTTGCGGGTCTGCATGTCCTGCACGACCAGTTCCGCCATACGCTTGGTCGCGCCCATGATGTTGGTCGGGCGGACGGCCTTGTCGGTCGACACCAAGATAAACCGTTCGATCCCTGCAGCCGCCGCAGCATCCGCCACGACCTGAGTTCCCAGCACGTTATTCCGCGCGCCTTCCAGCTCGTTCTCTTCGACCAATGGCACGTGTTTATAGGCCGCAGCGTGCAGGATGATCTCAACGCCCTCTTCGGCGATCACGCCGGACACGCGGGCCCTGTTGGTGACCGACCCAAGGCGCGCGATGACCGGGATGCCAGAGCCCGTCGCCTCGGCCTGCATTTCCTGATTGATCGAGTAGAGTTGGTATTCGCCCTGTTCGAACAAAACGATGCGCGCGGGGTTACAGTTCAGAAGTTGCCGACAAAGTTCGGACCCGATAGAACCCCCTGCCCCGGTGACCATGACCACCCGGCCCGCGTAGGCCTTGGCGATTTCGGGAATGTCCAAGGCGACCTTGTCGCGGCCAAGCAGTTCATCCGGTGTCACGGTGCGCAGGCTTTCAACCAAGCCTTTGCCGGACATCAACTCGACGTAGGACGGCAAAACCTGCACCTCTACGCCCAGTGCGCTCAGGTCTTTCAGGATGCGATCCCGGCGCGCCTTTTCCATCGACGGTGCGGCCAGCAGGATCTGTTTGATACGGTGTTTGGCGACCAGCTTGGGCAGTTTGTGCGGATCATGCACGTCTAGGCCTGCAACCCTTAGGGCGTGAAGGTTCGGGTTGTCGTCGACGAAGAATTCCGGCGTCGCCTCGGACGCTTGCCGCAAGGCCGCAGCCAATTGGATGCCCGCCGCACCTGCACCATAGATCGCGACCCGTGTCCGGTCTGCCCCGCGCCCGAAGAGCCACCGCAAAAACGCGAGGCCAGCTAGGCGAGCGGCGACAGCAAGGCTACAGAAGAAAAAGCCAAACAGGATCGGGACGGAACGCGGCGCAGAGAAATCGAAAAGATAGCTGATCGACATCGCGGTTATGGCCAGCGCTAAGGCCGCCTGACCGATGGTTCCGATCGAATGGATATCGAAAGCGTAAAGCTTGATGCGGTGCAGTCGGAACGCCCAAATGATGCCGACGCCAATGATTGTCATCGCCGGAATCAACTCCCACGACGTCGCCGTAAGACTAAGCGGTGCGCCGGTGCCGTAGCGCAGTGCAAATGCCAGATAAAGAGAGATGGGAACAAGAACCGTGTCTACCGCAAGAAGGATGGCTCTCTTCTTTGCGCGCGACAAACCGAGGAGACGAGACTGTAACATTGGAATGCAAACTTTGAATTAGGTAGGGCAAATGCCTTGATTTGCTTAACAATAAAACAGGATTCGGTGAAACGTTTCTTTTTGAGAAGTTAATCCACGCTGATATCTGCCGAAGCGCCTTTTGCAGGTTTTTTCCGCGCAACGGCTTAGTGGCGAGGGGTTACGCGGACGAACACCCTGCTAGAGCGTCCATTTGCCAGAAAGTTGCCGACTGGCAATTTCAGAAAAAACTCAACGTTTTCAGAACTCTGCTCAGAGGGGATTCGCGTCCGAGAACTTCTTGAAGAACGCCAGAAACGCCCGGTCGGGGTCCGCCGCAGGCTCCTTATCCGCGGCCCAAGACCGCCACTCACCCTCAACGTAATACACATCATACCCCGGAAACCGCAGCTTGGCCGTCTCGTAGGTCTGCGTCTTCAACGCCGCGCCTTGCCGATCCAGCCATGCTGGCCGAGGTTTGACCGACGCAGCTTTCGGAGCCTCTGGCGCCAACTCCTCCGCCCGCCCTTCGGCCCGCGCCCGGCGGCCTGGCGATGCGAATTGCAATGCACGCTCTGCCTTGTCCGTTGCTTCTCCATCCTTGCGCCACCAACGCATTTCCACATGGGTCACCGACCGGCCGGTTTTCACGGGGTTCACCTCGACCATGTAGTCCGACAGCGCCGACACCTCGGCCACTGCCGGGTCGATCGCGCGCATCCTCAGGTTCGACCACGATGTCAGCTTGCCCTTGGGCACACCCAACACTCCGCGCAGCGCGTCCAACGTGAATTTCTCTGACGACCGCCAGCGCAGGTTGCCGCGTTTCTGGACCATCTCGTACAGCGTCAGCGCATATTTCGACGACAGGGCAAACATCACTTCACGTTGCAGCCGCGCAAAGACGGTGGAGTTCGAGATGATCTTACGCAGCCTCGGCGGGATTTCGTATTCGAAGAGCCCATCCGCCCGCGCCATCTCCATGTTGCCGCCCAACAGTTGGACGCGTTCGATGGCAGGCTTACCGTCCCAGACCGCTTCGACCTTTACGATCGCGGCCATGAGGCGTTCGATCGATTCCCCGACCCTGTCGTTGGAATTATGCGACCCGCGCAGATCGGACTTGGCGATGACATGCAGCACCGGCTTGTCGATCGCTTCCCACGCGTTTTCCAGAAGCTGGTTATAGATGCGACGGTCTGTCAGGGTCAGCGGCGTGACCTCGATCAGGTCGACAAGCTCACCGGGTTTGACCAGCGACTCGCTGCTTGGCCGGGCGTCGACCGTGCGGTATGGTTTGGAAGGCTTGGCCATCTGCTCGGGTCCGTTACCTCATTTTCTTACATTTGTAGCCTATGGGACGTAAGCTGACAAGCTGGCCGTGAAACCAGGCGCACCCGAAATGTAAGGTTTAAGCAGGGGACAGACTCCGGGACCGAATCGGATGGGCCTGTAAAAACAGGGGTTTTCTGACAGGGTGATTCCCCTCGATTCGCCCCACCCGAAACGTAAGTTTAAGGCACCCAAGGTGTAGCGTCAGACCTCCCGATAGGTAAGGGCAGCCACCCCGATCTGTAAGCGATACCGTCCCGAAATGTAGGCTATATGCTTGAAATAGCGTTGCTGGATTGACCCATCGGAACCCTGAACAAATGAATCCCTGAATCTAAGAAGAGGAGGGTTTTTTATTTTTGGGATTTTTCAGGGTAGCCTGCGACATGGCCTGCGCAGAGTAGAAACCTTACCTCTTGGGTTTTCCGACGCTCAGTTTCACCGAGAACTCCGCACTTCACCGCCAATCCCCCCAACGTTCGGTTTTTGAGGGCTGATGCCGATATATTCGCACTTGAGAGGATTCGGGGAAAAAGGCATGATCTTTTTGTCAAAAGAAAAAGAGCAGGCAAAGACATGCAACAGGATTACCCTGTCACCCTGGACGAAATCGACAACCTTGCGCGGCGGGCCGATACGGTCATCAACCGTCTGCGCGAACGGGTGTTTTCGCCGGGCACTCAGAAAACGCTGAATATCCGGTTTAACGTCCGCACCGCGGGCGAGATGGTTGGTCGAACCGAAAAGGCCATTCGGGATGCGGAAAACGATGGCCGTCTGCCGGAGCCGGAGAAGGATCCGGACACCGGACGCCGCACGGGCTATACCTTAGAAGACATCAATCGGATGCGCGAAGTCTTCGGCACGTCGCCGCGCCGGGCCGAGGGCGACCCGGCGACCGTGCTGGCGGTTCAGAACTTTAAAGGCGGCGTCGGCAAGTCCACCGTCGTCGTGCATCTGGCGCAATACCTCGCGCTGAAAGGCTACCGGGTCTGCGTGATCGACTGCGACAGCCAAGGGTCGACGACATCCGTTTTTGGGCTGAACCCCGATGTAGACGTGGATGAGGATGAGGACACGCTTTATCCCTTCTTCCGGCACGGCGGCCCGTCGACCCTGCACTATGCCTTGCGCGCGACCTATTGGCCGGGGATCGCGATGATCCCGGCGAACCTTGGGCTGTACGACGCCGAATACGAATTTGCGGCGCGCATGGTGCGGGAACAAAGCTTCGTTCTTGATAGACTACGCAGCGGAATAGAGACGATTTCGGACCAGTTCGACGTGATCCTTCTGGACCCGCCGCCGGCGCTTGGCATGATCTCATTGTCCGTTCTGCGCGCCGCGAACGCGCTGTTGATCCCGGCGCCGCCGAACAATATCGACTTCGGCTCCACCGCGCATTTTCTGAAGATGATGGGCGCGACCCTGAACGAGCTGGCCGAACATGGCGGTGCGCGGGGGTATCACTTTGTTAAGATTCTGGCGACCAAGATGAATGATCAGAAAAGCGCGCATCAGGCGATCAAGCGCGTCATGGAGGCGGTCTTTCCGCACGACATGATGCAGGCCGTGCTGAAGGATTCGGCCGAGATCGACAATGCCACCGCCAACCTGATGAGCGTGTATGAAATGAGCGGCGCTGCGACCCGCACCGACACGCACAAACGCTGCCGCGTCTATCTGGATGCGGTCGGCAAGGAAGTTGAGACATTGATCCGCAAGACATGGCCCAGCCATCACGCGGCATTGCGCAAGGAGGGCATCCTGTGAGCAAGAAGCACGACGCGATTTTCGACGACGTCCTGAAGGATATTGAAGAGCCGACCACGCCCCGCGACCGATCCGGCGCGCGGTTCCTGAAACGGTCCAACACGATGGCCGAACAGGCGGGCGGGCAGCGGCAGGAAAAGGTGCTGCGGCTGGTGGACCCGGCGAGCTGCGTGATGTGGGAAGGCCACAACCGCGCCTACGATCTGCTGACCGAAGACAACTGCCGCGATCTGATCGACGGTTTGCTGTCGCAGGGTCAGCAGGAGTTTCCGGCCATCGTGCGTCGCTTGCGTGGCGGGGCAGGGGAGGGGCCAGAGTTCGAGGTGATCTGCGGTGCCCGTCGTCATTTCGCCATCAGCTGGCTGCGCGCCAACAACTACCCCAAGTTCCAGTATCTGATCGAAGAGCGTGAGCTGACCGATGAAGAGGCCTTCCGGCTGGCGGATATCGAGAACCGCGACCGCGAGGATATCTCGGACCTGGAGCGAGCGCGCGATTATGCCCGCGCTTTGACGGAGTATTACGGCGGCAAGCAGAACGTCATGGCAGAGCGGTTGCAGGCTTCGACCACTTGGCTGTCGCGCTATCTGGATTTGGCGAAGCTGGATGATCGGGTTGTGGCTGCTTTTGCCTCGCCGCGCGATGTGAAAGAGCTGCACGCCCGGACGTTGAAGCCCCTGATGAAGGGGGAAGAGGGGCGGCTGCGGATCGTTTATGAGGCCAGCAAGATCGCGGATGAGCGCAAGGCGGGGGCGGCTTTGACGGCCGCTCAGGTCATGGCGCGGTTGAAGGCAGCGTCCAAGCCCAAGAAGGAGCGGAAGGCGGCAGACAAAACCTATCGCGCTGGCGCGCAGGCCGGAGGCGTGCATCTGCGCCGCGCTAAGGGGCGGGTCGTGCTGGAGTTTGCGAAGGATCTGCCGGATGAGGAGCTGAGGGCCGCGGTGGAGCAGTTTCTGAAGGATAGGGCAGGGGGGTGATGGAAATTGCCAAGTGGCAATTTCTGCATTTGCTTATTTTTATCAAATGTTTGCGCGGTTCTTGGCGGCAATCCCGGCGCCCAGCACGCGTTAAAGTTCATCGTCGACGCTCGACGCCCGAAAGATCGTCGGGCTTTGAAGCGTCGGTAGACAGGCGCGCGTTCCTTTCACAGTCTCCGCGGCCAGATCATTGCATGATCAATGCGGGCGGAGTGATGGGGTAGGGTCTCTCCGGCAAAATACAAGGGCGACCACGAGGTTTTGACACTGTTCTTGCACCAAAAATTTGGCCCGAACCTACTGGAAAAACTTATCCCCTCCGTGCATGAATAGCAGCCAAACGTCCAAACAGGCTGTCCAACGTGTCCCTATTCCTTATCGTCGCTCTGCCTTTCCTTGGTGCGCTGCTGCCCGGTGTGATGAATGCGGCCGGTCGGTCGGCGACCGCTGGCGTGACGTTCACCGTGACTTTGGCCGCTTTCGTGGGGCTTCTGACCAACCTGCCCGCCGTGCTGAACGGGCAGACGGTGATGGTCGGGATCGACTGGATGCCGGCTTTGGGTCTGAACTTTACGCTGATGCTGGACGGGCTGGGGTTCTTCTTTGCCTTCCTCATCCTCGGGATCGGGCTGCTGATCATCGCCTATGGTCGCCAGTACCTGAGCCGCGAAGACAATATGGGCGAGTTCTTCACCTATCTGCTGCTGTTCCAGGGCGCGATGGTGGGGATCGTTTTGTCGGACAACATCCTGCTGCTTCTGGTGTTCTGGGAGCTGACCTCGCTGTCGTCCTTCCTGCTGATCGGTTATTGGAAGCATCTGCCCGAAGGTCGCCAAGGCGCGCGGATGGCGCTGACCGTGACGGGCATGGGTGGTCTGGCGATGGTCGGGGGGATGCTGATCCTTGGGAATATCGTCGGGTCGTTTGATCTGAGCGTCATTCTACAGAACCGTGAGCTGATCCAGGATAGCCCGCTGTATCTGCCCGCGCTGATCCTGATCCTGCTGGGGTGCTTTACCAAATCCGCCCAGTTCCCGTTCCACTTCTGGCTGCCGCACGCGATGGCCGCGCCGA
Organism: Pseudooceanicola aestuariicola; assembly: GCF_045763785.1. NCBI lineage: Bacteria > Pseudomonadati > Pseudomonadota > Alphaproteobacteria > Rhodobacterales > Paracoccaceae > Pseudooceanicola > Pseudooceanicola aestuariicola. Next base: position 6,790 of record NZ_JBJGSF010000011.1, read on the forward strand.
CTCCGGTGTCGGCGTATCTGCACTCGGCCACCATGGTGAAGGCGGGGATCTTCCTGATGGCGCGGATGTGGCCGGTATTGTCGGGCACGCCGGAATGGGTGGGGATCGTCACCACCGCCGGGTTGATCACCATGGTGCTGGGCGCTGTGATTGCGCTGTTCAAACATGACCTGAAGGCGCTGCTGGCGTTTTCGACGGTGTCGCATCTGGGGCTGATTACGATGCTGTTGGGGACGGGTACGGCGTTTGGCGCGTTCGCCGCCGTGTTCCACATCCTGAACCACGCGACGTTTAAGGCCGCGCTCTTTATGTCCGCAGGGATCGTCGATCACGAGGCGCACACGCGGGACATTCGCCGCCTTGGTGGGTTGCGGCATCTGATGCCGGTGACCTTCGTGATCGCCACGGTCGCGGCGCTGTCGATGGCGGGGATCCCGCTGCTAAACGGGTTCCTGTCGAAAGAAATGATGCTGGAGGAAGCGTCGCACACGGTTCTGTTCGGGTCGGACTGGCTGGTCCCGGTGCTGGCGGTGGCGGGGTCGCTGTTTTCGGCGGCCTATTGCTTCCGCTTTATCTCTCACACCTTCTTGGGGCCGAAGCGCGACGATTATCCGGCCAAGCCGCATGATCCGAACCCCGGCATGTGGATGCCGCCTGCGATTCTGGCGACCCTCGTTGTGGTGATCGGGGTCGCGCCGTTTCTGGCCGAGCCTTTCGTCAAGCTGGTGACCGCATCGGTCCTTGGCGGCGTGGTCGATGTGCCGGACGCGCATATCAAGATCTGGCACGGTCTGGTCCCGGCGCTGTACATGTCGATCATCGCGGTGGTCGGCGGTCTGGTGCTGCTGTTCCTTTTCGCGCCCCTGTCCAAAGTCTGGGAAGCCACGCCGCGGCCCGAGGCGAAGGTGATTTTCGAGGCGATTGTCGAGGCCTTCGCGTCGCTGGCCAAAGCCGCGACCGGGTTGCTGCACAACGGGTCGTTCACGCGCTATGCGATGATCGGGATCGTGGCGATGGTGGCGGCGGGCTATCATGCTTGGGTCACGGGTACGGTGGGCGCGGCGACGCGGGCCGTGCAGCCCGCCAGCCCGGTGATGATCGCGGGCTGGGGGATGCTGGTGGCGGCGACGATCGCGCTGGTGATTTTCCACCGCAACCGACTGGCCGCGCTGATCCTGATCGGGATCGTCGGGTTGATGGTGTCGGTCGGCTTTGTCTTCCTGAGCGCGCCGGATCTGGCGATGACGCAGTTCACGGTCGAGGTTGTGACGATCATCCTGTTGCTGCTGGCGCTGAATTTCCTGCCCAACCGGACCCCGGTGGAATCAAGCGTGCTGCGCCGGGTGCGTGATGCGGTCGTGGCGATTGCCGGGGGCCTCGGCACCTTCGCGCTGTCGTGGCATTACCTGTTGCGCGACGCGGTGCAGACGCCGATTTCGGAATTCCATCTGGCGAATTCCTACAAAGGGGGCGGGGGCACCAACGTGGTCAACGTGATCCTTGTCGATTTCCGGGGCTTCGATACCTATGGCGAGATCATCGTGTTGGGGATCGCCGCGCTGTTGATCTATGCGCTGACCGAGACGCTTTTGGATGGCCCTGTGCGGCGGCGGTTGCTGAACCGCGAACCCGATCAGCCGCAGGCGGGTGATCGTCACCCGATGATGATGGTGGTGCTGACCCGTGTGATCATGCCCGTCGTCATCATGGTTGGCTTCTTCATCTTCCTGCGCGGTCATAACGAACCGGGCGGCGGGTTCATCGCCGGTCTGATCGTGTCGATCGGCGTGGTGATGCAGTATATGGCAAGCGGCTTTGCCTGGACCTCGGCGCGGTTGCGGTATCCGTATCACGGGGTGATCGGGGCAGGGGTCTTGGTGGCCGGGTTTACGGGGATGGGGTCTTGGTTCGTGTCGAAACCCTTCCTGACGTCGGATTTCACCTACGTGCGGATCCCACCGTTCGAGAAGTTTGAACTGGCCACCGCCGCCCTGTTCGATCTGGGCGTGTTCCTCGCCGTGGTCGGCGCGGTGATGCTGTCGCTGGAAAGCTTCTCTCGCCTAGCGCGGCGGGCGGATATGCCGGACACGGATCACCCGATGGACATCGACCCAAGCCGGACGGACGGGCCTTTGGACAATCTGACCGCACTGCAGGGGGAGAAGTGACATGGAATTGATCGTCGCCTCTGCCATCGGGGTTCTGACCACCGCCGGGATTTATCTGGTGCTGCGTCTGCGCACCTTCCCGGTAATCCTTGGCATTTCGCTGCTGACCTATGCGGTGAACGTGTTTCTGTTCGCCTCGGGCCGTTTGACGACGGGCGCGCCGCCGATCCTGTTCGATGATGTGACGACCTATACGGATCCGCTGCCTCAGGCGCTGGTGCTGACGGCCATCGTGATTTCGTTCGGCATGACCGCCGTGGTCGTGATGATCGGTCTGGGCGCCTATCTGGGTGCGGATGATGACCACGTGGACGACCTGCACGAAACCCAGCCGCAAGACGGGGAGGCGCAGTCATGACCCATTGGATCATCCTTCCCATCGTCATCCCCGCTCTTCTGGCCCCGTTCATCGTGCTGGCCGCGCGGTACCACATCGGCATCCAGCGGGTGTTTTCCGTCACTGGCGTTCTGGTCCTGATCGGGCTGTCGGCGATGCTGGCATGGCAGGTGTCTGACGGATCCGTCATCCTGTACCAACTGTCCGACTGGGCCGCGCCGTTTGGCATCGTGGTCGTGGGGGATCGCCTGTCCACCATGATGGTTTTGCTGACCACGGTGCTGGCGCTGTTCGTTCTGCTTTATGCCATCGGATCCGGCTGGGATAACCGGGGGCGGCACTTCCACGCGCTGTTCCAGTTCCAGTTGATGGGCATCCTCGGTGCCTTCCTGACGGGCGATTTGTTCAACCTGTTCGTCTTCTTCGAGGTTCTGCTGATCGCCTCCTACGGTCTGATGATCCATTCGGGCGGCAATGATCGTCTGAAGGCGGGTGTGCAGTATGTGCTGTATAACCTGATCGGGTCCACGCTGTTCCTGTTCGCGCTTGGGTCGATCTATGCCGAGACGGGGACGCTGAACATGGCCGACCTGGCGCAGCGTGTGACGGCCATCGGGCCCGAGGAAACCGTGGGTATCCGTGTCGCTGCGGTGCTGTTGCTGCTGGTCTTTGCGATCAAGGCAGCACTCGTTCCGCTGCACTTCTGGCTGCCGTCCAGCTATGCCGAGGCACCTGCGCCGGTGGCCGCGCTGTTCGCCATCATGACTAAGGTTGGCGCCTATGCGATCATCCGCGTCTACACGATGATCTTCCCGCCGGATTTGGCGGTGACGGCCGACCTGATCGACGCGTGGTTCCTGCCCGCGGCGCTGGTGTCCTGTGCGATCGGGGCGGTCGGCGTGCTGGGTGCGAAACGGATGGACCGGTTGATCGCGTTTTCCATCGTCGGGTCGATGGGCATGGTGATGATCGCAATTTCGCTGTTCACGCCAGAGGCCATTGGCGCGGCGCTGTACTACATCATCCACTCGACCCTCGCGGGCGCGGTGCTGTTCCTGATCTCGGACCTGATCCGGACGGGCAGGGGGAACGTGGACCTGACGACGCAGGCCCCCTTGGCCGGGACCTATCTGACTGCGGGCCTCTTCTTTGTCGGCGCGATTGCAATGGCGGGTCTGCCGCCCTTGTCCGGGTTCTTGGGCAAACTGCTGGTGCTGCAGGCGTCAGTCGGCGCGGATCTGGTGGTCTGGGTCTGGGCGATTGTTCTGACTGCATCGTTGGTGACGGTCGTCGGTTTCGCGCGGGCAGGGAGCGTCGTGTTCTGGAAATCCCACGGCGTTCCGGTCAATCCCGAGGAGGGCGAGATCGAGGTGATCGCGACCCCCAGCCCCTTGTCCTATGTGGCCATCGGCGGGCTGATCGCGCTGTTGATCGCCCATACAGTTTTCGCCGGGCAGGTGCATCGCTACACCACCGCGATCGCCACGGAATTGTTCGCGCACGAGGCCTATACCTCGACCGTGCTGGAGACCCCCGGCAAGCTAAGTGAGCCGAAAGAGGAGGGCTACTGACATGACCCGCGCCTTCCGCTGGCTTTTCCCGCACCCACTGCTCAGCGTCGTTCTGGTGATCGTATGGGTTCTGCTGCAGAACCAGATCACCGCCGGGATGGTCGTGTTCGGCATCATCCTTGGCATCATCATCCCGCGTCTGACGGCGATCTGGTGGCCGGAAAAGCCCAAGGCTTTCCGCATCACCAAGATGGTCCCCTACACGCTGCTGGTGCTGTGGGACATCATCTACGCGAACTTCCAGGTGGCGTGGATCATCATCACGGTGCCCAATTCGAAACTGCGCCCCGCCTGGATCGTCATCCCGCTAGAGCTGAAACAGCCCGAAGCGATCACCATCCTTGCCGGCACCATCACGCTGACGCCCGGCACCGTGTCGGCCGATCTGTCGGACGAGGGCCATTCGCTGCTGGTCCATGTGCTGCACACCGATGACCCGGACGCCGTGCGCGACGACATCAAGCAGCGTTACGAGGCCCGCCTGCTGGAGATCTTCTCATGACCGCGACCGGATTTTTCGACATCGCCCTGATGATCGCCTTCGTCACGCTGGCGTTTGGCCAGATCATGTCGATGCTGCGCCTGCTGATCGGGCCAAGCGTCGGGGACCGTATCCTTGCGCTCGACACCATGGTGATCAACGCGCTTGGGTTGGTTCTGGTCTTGGGCGTATCGCAGGGCGTGCAGGTTTATTTCGAAGTGACGCTGCTGATCGCGATGTTGGGTTTCGTATCCACCGTCGCGCTGGCGCGCTTTATCCTTCGGGGGGACATCATCGAATGACGATCGAGACGCTTCTTATGTACGCAGCCGGGTTCTTCCTGCTGGTCGGATCGTTCTTCATCGCGGTCGGAGTGATTGGATTGCTAAAGTTCAACGACCCGATGACCCGATTGCATGCCCCCACCAAGGTCGGCACCGCCGGGATCGGCATGCTTTTGCTGGCCGCGATGCTGGTGTCCTTGGCGCGCGGAGACGGATCGATGCACGAGTTGCTGATCATGGCGTTTTTGTTTGTAACGGCGCCAGTGTCCGCCAACTTCATCGCCAAGGTGAACATCCATCAGGGGGCTTGTGAGACGCCACCGAAACCGCCGCGTGATGATCGGTGGTCGACTTTGGCGGGGGAGAAGGTGGAGGAGTAGGGTTAGACCTGCTTTAACCTAGCAGGTCCTTGATCCGGTCGATCACTTCGTCCTGCTGATCATTGAGCATGTCGCTACCTGAGGGTAGGCAAAGGCCATCGCGGAAAAGCCCTTCGTCAAATCCTGTGCCGTGATACGGCGCGCCGTCATAAAGCGGCTGCATATGCATAGGCTTCCACAGGGGGCGCGACTCGATTTCATGTTCCAGCAGCATCAAACGGATGTCCTCACGGGATTTGCCGACGACATCAGTATCGATGGTCAGGGCTGTCAGCCAGCGCGTTGATCGCTGACCCTCGGGCTCGGGCATAAATGTGATGCCGGGCCGGGACAGCGCTTCTTCATATCGGGCGAAGATCTCTCGACGGCGGGCAACGCGGTCGTCCAAGACCTCCATCTGTCCAAGCCCAATGGCGGCGCAAATGTTGGACAGGCGGTAGTTGTAACCGTAGGTCGAGTGCTCGTAATGCGGGGCGGGGTCGCGGGCCTGAGTGGCCAGAAACCGCGCTTCATCGGCCCAGTCTTTGTGAGGGGTGACCAGCATACCACCGCCCGAGGTGGTGATGATCTTGTTACCATTGAACGACAGGATTGCCGCGTCACCGCCGGTGCCAGCCTTGCGGCCATTTTGGTAGGATGCGCCCAGGCTTTCGGCACTGTCGAGGATAAGGCGGACGTCGTATTGCGCGGCGAGGTCTTCCAGCACATCGAGGTCGACGGATTGGCCGTAAAGGTCAGTTGGCACGATAGCCTTTGGCAGCCGGTTTTCAGTAGACGCCTTGGCCAGCTCATCGGAAAGGCGAGCGGTATCGATCGTCCAAGTGTCGGGCGACAGGTCAAAGAAACGCGGTGTCGCGCCGAGGTAGTTCAAAGGGAAGATGCCACCCGCGAAGGTCATAGACGAAATCCAGACCTCGTCGCCGGGGCCAACACCGGCAATGCGCAGTGCCAGGTGCAGGGCGGCGGAGCCGGAGGACAATCCAACGCAATGCACGTCCGCGCCCAAGTAGTCGCGCACCGATGCTTCGAAGGCATCGAGTTGAGGGCCAAGCGGAGCCACGAAATTCGATGCAAAGGCTTCGGAAACGCGCTGCTCCTCATGGCCGGACATATGAGGACGAGAGAGGTAGATGCGCATGGTTAGTCCTTGATGAGGGGTTTGGCCGGATTGCCGACGACGGTGACTCCGGGCGGCACATCGCGGGTGACGACGGCGCCCATGCCGACGGTAGCGCCGGCACCAATAACCAATGGCTTGTCTGGCTGTCCCTGACGCAAGACAGCGCCAGTGCCGACATAGGCGTGGTCTTCGATATGGACATTCCCATTACACATCACACCCGGCGCAAAGGTGACGAAATCGCCAACAACGCAGTCGTGGGCAACGTATGAATAGATGTTACCGTGAAAATGGCGGCCAATCGTGGCGTTGGAAGTAATCGTCGCGTTACCGCACAAGACTAATCCTTCGCCGAAAGATGAATTGTCGAGGACCGTGCAGTTTCCCGCCTTGATATCAATGAAATGTACGTCTGCCGCTTCGCATTTAGAAGCGAGTTTTTCGCGGACCTTACCGTCACCAATGGCAAGCGTTACAGCGCGTGTTTCTGCTGGATGGCTCAAGAAATCCTCGAATGAAAGGCATCGGTGACCATTCACACTAATTTGCGTACCGGAATCATCCACAAAGACACATTCGGCCTCGGGGTCATCTCCAACCTGTGCCCTCAGCAAGGGCATGACCTCTCGACCGAACCCGCTGGCACCGTAGACTCCATATAATATCAATGTTCGTTTCCCGTGAATTTGGGCATTGTCGCTTCGCCCGCAGCAGAAATTCCGTCACGTTTGATGACTTTACGGATCGTCAGCCAAATGATCTTAAGATCCAAACAGAGAGTCCGGTTATCGACGTACCAGACATCAAGCGCAAACTTCTCGTCCCACGAAATCGCGTTCCGACCGTTCACCTGAGCCCAACCGGTGATCCCTGGCCGGACCTCGTGGCGGCGAGCTTGTTCAGTAGAGTAGAGCGGGAGGTATTCCATCAAGAGCGGACGGGGCCCAACGAGGCTCATGTCACCCTTGAGCACGTTCCACAATTCGGGGAGTTCGTCGAGAGAACTGGAGCGCAGGAAGCGGCCGAGTTTGGTGAGACGTTCGGCATCGGGGAGCGCGTTGCCGTCTTTGTCGAGTGCATCCCGCATCGTTCGGAATTTGATCATTTGGAAAGGTTTGCCGTGCAAGCCGGGTCGGGTCTGGCGGAAAAGAACGGGTGAGCCCATCTGGCGGCGGATTTTGAGCGCGACGATCAAAAGAACGGGCGACAAAAGGAGCAAACCAAGCCCGGCTCCGACAATATCGGTGATCCGTTTCATCTATCGTACCGTTCACTTTTTCCAATCACCTGCCTTAAAGCCTAACGCCAAGCGCCTGTCACCCATTGAACCCATTCATTCGACAGTTCCGCGCGAGAAAAACGAGCTTGCGCAAGAGCTTGCGCATTGATCCCTTTTTGACGCAGATCGGCCCGGTGTTCTGAAGCCTCAATAAGTGCATCGGCAAAGGCTGCCGGATCATCGGGTGGCACAGCAAATCCACAGTTATTTTCCTCTATCAACCCGGCCAGCCAACCTGGGTAATTATTTAATACAGGCAACCCAGCGGCGATGTAGTCGAAAAATTTGTTTGGAGATGTACCGAAATAAAATGCAGGCACGTTTCTGAGAATCTGTAGCCCTAGATCGGCACCAGCCATTAGTCTGGCAAGCTTGGTCTTCGGAACAGAGTCGAGAAACAGAACATTGTCGAGGCTGCGTGCTTCGGCTGTCGTTTTCAACTTCGGTTTTTCGCGTCCTTGCCCCACCAAAGCGATGCGGATGTCATCGCGTTTTCGCTCTTTCAAGACCGCAGCAGCATTGAGAACTGCATCTAGTCCATTCGCGTTTCCATGCGTCCCAGTGAAAATTGCAAGCAACTGATCATCCCGCACCCCTTCAGGACGCCATGCATCTTCGGGTGTCGCGAAGAGCTCCAAATCGCAACCGTTAGGAACCATCGCAATTCTAGTTTTGTCCACACCTCGCGCCGCAATTCCTTCGACGATGCCAGGTGAGAGCCCTACCAGTCGATCCGCTGAGCGATACGAGGCCCATTCGAGCACTGACATAAGCCAGAGCACGACAGGGTTTGTGATCACTTTCATCGCCTTGGGCAATTCCGGCCAAAGGTCGCGAACTTCAAATACGAAAGGCTTTCTTCTCAGCCACCGCGCAAAAATACCCGGTATTCCAGCGGTCAACGGAGTCGTTGTCGCGAAAACCACATCCGCAGGCTCCCGCAGAGCCACACCGATAGAACCAAATGCGAACTTCAGAAACACGCCAAGGCGCTGAACAAATCCCATGTGATTGCCATAGTTGAGATCGAACTCAATGACGTCGATCCCATCGACCGTGCCGCGCCGCCGCCCTTTTTTAAACTGCGCGCTCAACCCGGTGTTGCCCTGCGCATAGCTACCGCAGACCATAGTGACGCTATGGCCCGAGCGGATGAGTGCTTGGGCCATTTCGTAGGACCGTGTGCCAGCTGATCCTTGCGGTGTCGAGAAGTGCTGATGGAAATAAAGAACGTGCATGATCAGAAACCGATTTTCGTTACGATCCGGGCTGGTTTCCGCAGCTTCACCGACAGCAGTGGCACCTCGTCTCGGTGTTGGTAATAGCGTGACTCGAGCGTCGTTCCCAAAACTGGCGCAATAATATCGCCCTCCACCTCGACGGTAATGACTATCCCTTGGCCCCGCAGGGTACTTCCATCCAAACCCCAGTTGCCGGGACAAAGGCGCCAGCGCAACTCAGCCTGGCGGAAGTTGCCCGACAGCGTATCTACACAGGTAAGGCCCGTGGGGGTCAAGGTAACTTGCCGATGATGGCGCGCACCTGCGTCATCAGTATAGGCAGCAGCGGCGCTGACTGCGTCCCCATCTGTCTGCACCTCCTGCACCGCCTCAGCCCGTAGCCAGTCGCCAAACAGGAACCGTCCCAGGCGGGGCATCTGGTCGCGCTCATCAAAGGTGACGGTATTGTGCGCTGAGGTGCCGCTGAACCACTCAGCCCCATCGGCAACGTAGCTATAAGTGCCGCCATCGCGCAGCAGATTGCGCCCCTTGTGCCACAGGTCGACATGCAACGCATCCGCCTGGCTGGGCCGATAGCGGAACCGTGGATAACGCAAGACAGCCATAGCCTGTCCGGTTCGAAGAACATGATATCCGCCGACATCGGAACTCCGCGACGTCGGTGAAGGCCAGACATGATCAGCTTGTGTCAAGCCGAGCGCAGTCACTCTGGGATCATAATAATCAGGCCATGGTCGCCCGTCGCCGAACAACGCCGCCGCAAGGCCTACGGTCGGACGAAAATCGCGGTAGTCAGTTTCCGGCACGCTGAACAGGTGCGAGCCGTCGTTCGAGCCCAAGTTCGGCGCATCGCCGGTTGCCGGGTCGACGATAGCTTGCAACCAGCGGGCCCCATCTAAGATACGTGACTGCGCCTTGGTTCCCAGTCGCGGTGCACCGGTTTTTTCTGCCCACAAACCGGCCAGGCAGAACCCTTCGAGGTTGGCTCTGTGGTAGGTCGTCGAATACTGGCATGGGCTGCCGTCAGCCTGAATCATCCGCAGCGCACGATTGTTCAGCCATCTCAGCCCTGTACGTTCGCATTGGTCTGCGTCAGGCATCAACCAACGTTTCCCCCAGCTACCTGCGACGTAGAGCCCGCACGCTTCAGCGGTGCCGTGGTTGTTATCTTGTCCAAGCGCATAGGACAATGTATTCCGAATTCTCCGTGCGTGGACTTCAACGAGCCACTGAATTGTTGGCGAAGGATCTCGCCAAGTGTCTAGTATCAAAGCCGCAAGTGCGAGGTTCATCAGACGAATGGCGGCCTCTTGTCCACAGGCCCAATTGACACCGCGATAGGGCGGGTTTGCATCGATCCAACTTCGCAACCAGATTTCGATTCTGCTTGCGGCATCCGTGTCGCCAAGGCGCGCGGCCCGAGCGAATTGGGGTAACCAGTAAAAGCGCGATAACTCCCAATACCGCTTGACGTCCCCGTCGCCAATCCGTTGCAACGCTGCGACCCAATCGACGTCAGTGTCTTGCCTGTTGTCCAGACCTAAGGGATCGGCATGCCAATCTGGTGAAGACCCAATTTCGACCGGATACCAGCCAAAAAGCTTCAGCGTGACGGACCCGACATGCTGGACGCCTTCGTCTAAGCCGTAGATCTTTGCTTTGGGTAACCGCTTGTCCGGCGGAGTCGGGCGCCAACCGGCCTTGAGCTTTGCGCGGTACAGAGCCACTCGGGCGACATTGCGCCAGCCGAGCTTTGGAACGGTTCTGGCGATCAAGCTGTAGCGTGACATAGCATACGCTTCTTGAGGTCTGATTGGATCTCTGCCGCGCTGGCCATCCAAAGCTCGAGGGCAAAAGGTGCGAACACATCGCGGAACCAGACCTGCCCCCGTCCAGTACAATAGTCATCGAAGCGTTCCCGGTATCCGGCTCGGTCCACTAACCCGGTTTGATAGACCCGCGCATCGCTGCGACCCATCAAATCGCGAACGACAGGTTGCAGTTTGCCCCTGAGCCAATCGTCCTGTGGGTTGACGAACCCTTTCTTGTCCTTGCGCCAGGTGATGGATTGCGGCAGGTCCCGCTCGAAAGCCTTGCGCAGAACATATTTCGTCCAGCCCCGTGACAATTTCAACCGCTCGGGCATACGCAGTCCCATTTCCACGACGCGATAGTCAAGGAACGGCGAACGAACCTCGCGCGACCATGCCATCGACATGCGATCTTCGTAATGACATAGGTACGGAACTGAATATTTCGAAACGTCTAGCCACTGACGTTCGCCCAATGAAGTAATCTGGCCCAAGGGCGCCATATCAAGCGCGTTTGCGGCGGCTTCTCCCAGGATTGATTTGTTTGAAGCGCCGGCATACCGTTTGGCTTCGGTCAAATTGAATTGGGGCAAGACCGTGCCGTTGGCGATGAACCCAGCCGCGAGTTTAGTTGCTTCACCCAAACGGCGCGCCCTCAGCAGGCGTTTAATTTCCAGGATCGGGTATTTGCGATAGCCGCAAAAGGCCTCGTCTGCCCCTTGCCCAGTCAATACAACAGTTATCCCAACTGAGCTCGCTCTTTCCATCAACTTATAGAAAATCAGATTCGAAAATGACGTAACTGGTCCGTCGGCGTGGCGAATGCAGGCCTGCAAGAGACCGAACAATCCGTCGCCTTCGTCGGGATCGAGACGGAACCGCCGCACATCGCTGTCCAAATGGCTGGCCATCGTGTCGATATGGACACTCTCGTCTTCTTTCGACCCGGGATTTACGGCTGAAAAAAGTTCGGTCCGTTGTTGTTGGGCGCTGGTCGTCTGCGTCGCCTGCACCGCGATTATCGACGAATCGATTCCCCCTGACAGGGCAACGCTGACTGGGACATCGGCGTGTAAGCGCAGCCGAATGGCATCTTGGACAACAGATCTGAGTTCCTCGATGTAATCTTCCGGTCTTTGCGCCGGCAGTGGTATTTCGTATCCGGGCTTCCAGAAAGTGCGGATATTTGAGACCCCCGCAGTGGGGTCGGCGCCGTCGATTTCACCGATCGACGCGGGCGGGAATGATTTGATCGACGTCAGCCAACTGCGGTCATCTACATTCTGCAAGGATTGCGCCAGAAACCGCGAGGCGGTCACCGGGTCTGGCGCCAGATCGACACCCGGCAGTCCCAGAAGGCTGTGCATCTCGGAGGCCATGTAGACGCCGTTTGCGTCTTGATGCACATAGAGAGGCTTTTTGCCGAACCTGTCGCGCGAAATATAGAAGCGATTAGCCTCGATATCCTGAACAACCATCGCCCACATGCCGTTGAAATGCGCTACGGCCTTGCCGATGCCCAACCGCTCGACAAGCTCAACAATCACCTCGGTATCGGTACCTGATTTCAAATTATGCAGACCAAATTGCCGGGCAAGCTCGCGAAAATTATAGACTTCGCCGTTGAAAAGTATCCTGAACCGCCCCGAGGCCGACAGCATCGGCTGCGCGCCGTTTTCGCTTAACCCAACGATTGCCAGCCGCTCGTGTGCCATGCCCATGTGTACACCGCGGGTCGCTTCGAACAGCACACCTTCGCCATCCGGTCCGCGATAACGCTGCCTAGCGTGGGCGACAGACACGAAGCTGCGCACTGGCCGCGTCGAGAGTGCAAAAACCAGTCCGCACATATCATGCGTATCCTTTTCGTTGGCCAGCGACCAAGGTCTCCGGGCGTTTTGACGCTTTGGTCCGGCGGCTTCCAACCATCGACATCGCGATATAAAACGGTGTGAACATATTGATGAAAAAGCCAAATGCGAAAAGGGATTGAGCCAGCATCGAGATAAAGGCGAGTCGACAAGCATACTCGACAAAGGACCTGCGATTGATCCTTGCCGTCAACACCTGCCCGATCAAGATGAGCCAAATCATTAAGCCAAATAGACCAGATTTGGCTGTGATAGCCAGCGGCGTAAAATGGGCGTTCGTCACCTCCAAATAGCCGGCCATCCCGAATTCGTAAAGGAAGTTGGAATCGAGATCATATCGGAAACCATATCCATTTCCGAACCATAGTGCCCAGTCAGTGAGATAAGGCAACAATGATACGTATTCCACATAGCGCCCTGGATCCGTGTACATCAGCGTTTCCAGAAAACTTTCCGATTGCATCATGGCGCGTTCTATTTGGCGGAAAGTCCCTAGGATCTTGTCGACGAATTGAAGATCAGAACTCAGCAACGTGCTGCTTGCAATGGCGACCACAGGAAGGAGCACCAAGCCGACGATCGAGAATCGGAGAAATGCTCTTCTTACACGTGGGTGGGCCAGAGCGGCGAAAGCCGCAATGACAAGCAGCCCTACCATGACCATTCGCTTGCCTGCCGCAAGCGCAATCGCGAGAAAAAGAAGATACGTGAAAATCTTGCCCTGAGCCAAGACGAGGGACGCAGCAAAGGTCACTTCCGCAGGTGCCTGATAATAGCGGCCTGACGAGGTTCCCAGTAGGACCAATGCCGCCGAAAGAGAAATTACAGCAAACAGACCACACCAATACACGAGTTTGCGCGCAGGTTTTCTGAAAATCGAATCAAGGTCGGTAACTGCGTGAATGCGTGACAAAATCGTTCTGAAAATTACGATCTTCGCGATGAACATGAAAAAGATTACTGTGTCGTTTGCAAAGGTGATCGAAAGATTTCCGCGGGCAATACCGATCAGGAATGGATAGGTCGCGAAGATAAGCAGCAGAAGGTCGATGCTGCGAACCTTGACCCATGATCCGCAATACCTGAGGAACGAAATCACGATAACCGCATCCATCGCTCGATACAGCAACAACAGAAGCGGTTGCAAACCCGGAACACCCAAAAGCCTGAGAAGAGCCAACAAGTTCAAACCGGCAAAGACGATCATGAAAAAGATAGAGATCTTCAGAACCTTGAGTTCACCGCGGATCGGCGAAAGGTCGGAGCTTTGGGCAGCTTGGTCGCTCATCACCGGGTCTCACCTTTCCTCTGAACGTTCGCGGAACCGCTTCAACGCGATGATTAAGCCAAGACAGGCCATAAGCGACAGCAGTACGTTAAAAATGATAGCGGGCCGGGCATCGCTTTTGAGATTAGCCATGCATATCATCTGAATCTCAAGAACTCCAAGGCATACGACCATCACGACGGTTGCATATCCTGTGAGCGTAATCAGGCGGCGCCTAGCAACGTCGTGTGCGAACCCGATGGCACGCATGCACAGCCACACACTACGGCCACTCATCAGGATCATCGCGGCCAGAACTGACGCAGCCATGCTCTCGATACCGCCGTCAATGTTCCACGCGACACCCAAGAACAATAATTCGAGAAGTAGGGTAATGACCGTGTTGGCCAAGACTGCGGCCTTAATGCCCAAGGACATGGTGACATCGCTCATAGCCTGCGCGAGGCCTGTGAACCCTCCCGCAATGGCAAGAATACCAATGGCGCGCACTGCGGGTTCGTAATCTGGCAGAACAAAGTGAATAAGCAGCGGTGAGACTGCACAAACCGTGAACAGCGCACTGTAGGTTAGGAGCTGGATCAGCCCTACCATCCGGTCGAACTCGGCTTGCATAAGCACAGGGCTGTTGGTTCGTTCACGTAGCCGCAAAAGCGTCGGCAAAGAGACCCTGGCGATCATTGATCCAAAAAGCCCGGTTACGCTGGCGGCAAGCGACCCAATTCCGTAAAAGCCAACGGCCTCGGGACGCGCAACCCAGAAAACCGCGATCTTGTCCACGCTCATCAAGCCGAAACGCAGTAGTCCTTGCACCATGATCGGGAAACCATCCCTGAGCATCGATATTGTTCTGGAATAGTCCAGCCTCGGGAATATCAAAATCCCGCGCGCGATCACATTCAACAACATCAGTGCCAGAGCCAGTGCCACGGCCCAGCCGAGCGTTAACCAGAGAAGTGGCGGATCGAACCGAACGACGAAAAGTCCTATGGCAAGGAAGGCGAAGGCGTAAACCAACCTTGCTATTGACGAAGCGATTACCTTGTACTCGTTTAACGCGCTTGCCTGCGTCGAAATAGTGAACTGCTGGGCCAAGATTACAACAAGCAGCGCAAGTGCGGTCGACAAACCGCCGATCGCATCGAATGCATCGTCATGAACACTGGAGATTGTTACAAGCA
The DNA here is from genome assembly GCF_045763785.1 of Pseudooceanicola aestuariicola. Classification (NCBI taxonomy): domain Bacteria; kingdom Pseudomonadati; phylum Pseudomonadota; class Alphaproteobacteria; order Rhodobacterales; family Paracoccaceae; genus Pseudooceanicola; species Pseudooceanicola aestuariicola. Next base: position 21,799 of record NZ_JBJGSF010000011.1, read on the forward strand.
GCCCAGCAACCACCACGATTACCATGATCTGAAAACCGTAAGCCGCCGCTCGATTGGCAAGCACTTCGCTCGGCGAACCGAGTTCAATCAAACCGGGTTCGCGCCGGGCCATCGACGATGACACGCCGAAATGCAGGAAATTACCGTATGTCGCAAATGTCTGAATAATCGACCAGATACCGTAAACGGCCGGACCAAGTAGCCGCGCCAGAGTCACCTCGAGTAGAAGAAGAGGTAAGCGGCTTCCCAACTCGCCAACCGCCAGGCGCATCGCGTTTCTGGTCAGCATGCAGAAGATCCAGAAGCGATTAAGTCGGACACGCGGTCGGTCGCTCGTCCTTTGCCAGGAAAGAACTCGTTGATGAACTCCGCCCGCCGGTTCGAATACGCCTCGAGGCTTTCTACCCGTCTTTCTGGCGCATATTCCTGTAAAAGCGCCCTGAGGCCAGAGGTGTCGTAGCTCTTGTCGGTGACGGATGACTTCAAATAGTCGAGCCGATCCACGATATCGCGGGGGTATCGATGCAAGTGTGCAATGCCAGGGACTCCGCCCAGCGCTGCAAATTCTAGGCTCGTTGATGTTCTCGAAAGGACCACGTCGGCTTCGGATAAGGCATTCTCGAAAGGCCCACTGAACAGCGTGACAGACTGCGACCGCGATGCGAGTCTGTCACGAACCGTTTCGTATTTTCCGAGGGGTTCACGCGGATGAGGTTTCAGGAGCCAGACCAGCGGAAAATCTAGGTCGCTGGCTGCGGTTTCCAAAGAATCAATTAGGGCGGCGTTGTAGTCGAACTCCTGAACGAACGGTTGAGTCGCTACAAGCACGCGTAATGGCGAATGACCCTGCGCGGCGCGATTGATCAGCGCGTCCAAACGGGCATTTCCTGCGATTAACACATCGTCCTGAATCGGCAGCCCGAAAGCATGGACACGTTCAGGATCCGCGCCCGAAGCAGTGAAAATTTCCCGAAGACGCTCGTTCCCAACAACTAAGTGATCCATCACTAGGGGGCAGGGATACATGATGGCATCAGCAGCGGTATTCTGGATCATGACCGAACGCACCCGCGCTGTTCGCGCAACTACGCCTTGGAGCGCCCCCCAGCGATCTACAGTGTCAAAGGAGATAACGGACTGCGGTCCAAGCTGGTCGATCGCCCGGGTGAGCTGTAATCGATAGACCAGTAACTCCGGAACTGAGGCTAAAGCAGTGTAAAGCACTTCAGTGGCGATTTCAGGCCGTCCCAGAAAGCCTGCGGTGGCGAGCCCCGGGTTTATTGCCGTGCCGCTACGGGCTGCGCGCCGACGCAGAAAGGTACAGCGGGCGAGAATCCGGGCGATCTCGACTGGTCGGGAGAAAGAATGAAGCGAAACCCACGGACGTCCGCTGGCAGCAGCCGCACATGTGCCATCGGGTGATTTAATCAGATCATCCACCAACATCACATCGTATTTCCCCTGTGCACCCCGTGCCTCCATAAGCGGTGCAGCCGCGACCACCTCGGTTCTTGCCCGTACAAGCACAGCGAGATCACATGTGTTTTCGAGCACAGACCTCGGTGCCCGGAAGCTGCGGGAGAGGAGAGTTTTGGCTTTGTAACCTAGCAAAAGGAGGTCACGAAGAGCGTTTACATAGGTTGCCAATCGCCAGCCTGAGCCCAATTTGACCAATGGTAGTTGGGCTTGCTTACAAAGATACTCGAGATGTTTCCCGAACTCAATCTCTACATGCAGGAGGCGCTTTACATCAAGCCGGTCAATTTTCCGATACGAACCATGAAACTGGAAGCATGACGCCCTACAAAGCCCTCGATCAACGAGAGATTCAAATACAAGTTCAAAAGCGACAGAATTATGCGCCAATACCCACGAAATTATCTCAAGCGATTGTCTCAGATCGGAGTAGCCATTTCCATAATGAGCTTCAATAATTTCATTGACGCCATCTGCCGAAATTAGATTTCTTGCATATTTTCTGGTGAGTCGAGTTATTTCAAGCTGTGTGATCTGGAAAGTCTCCAGAGCGTCCTCCAAGCTTAGACATGTAATGTAATCAGACAGCTCTTCAATATCTATGCCTGGTATGCAGGTGACCAGCGTATCAAATTCGTCGAGCAGCGATAGATTGCGCTTAAGTCGATTGACGTCTCTCTGGCTGAATACAAAAAATGCCGTGCGAACCATCTACTTACTTCTCGGCAATAATTAACATTACTAGCCCAAATTTCGGAAAAAGGTTCCTGATCAGTATTCTTGGCCAGAACATTTTAGCAAGAGATAGCGCCATACCACGATGTCTCTGACCGGCATTAGAATTGAGCAGGTCGGCGTGGCTTAGTAAAGTTTCTATTTTAACTTTTCGGAATGATGAAAAAATATCTTCAGCCTCTCTGATTGAGTAAGCTTTGGTGCCCGGACTCTCCAGATACTTATCGTATAATTTGTTAAGTCCGATGAAGGGCCGAAACTTGAAAAGCCCGTACCGGATCCAGAGCATTAATCCCACAAAACTCCATTTATGATAAATCATTACTCTTGCGGTTCCGCCGGGCTTTAATACACGATGAACTTCATTTACAGCTTGCGGAGTATTTGGTGTATGGTGGAGTACCCCGTACGAATATACAATGTCAAAAGAGCAATCATCAAAGTTAAGACATTCAGCGTCTCCAATACTAAGCCTCGACGTTAATCCATTCAGAGCCAGTCTCCGTTCGACATGCTCAATCGCGCGCTGCGTGAGATCAATGCCATACATATCGGCGCCCGCCTCACAAAACTTCTGATGTTCGGCGCCCAAGCCCACACCAATTTCAAGAGTTTTTTTCCCTTCTGAAGAAGGATAATCAGCAAACCTTTCGATCCAGGGTTCTAGAGTGTAGCGCTCTTCAGCTTGAGCGTCATATCCTTCTTTGCTCAATTCGCTCAAATAAAGGGCCTCTCCGCAGGAAGCTTCGTTCCAGAATTCTCTGACATCGTTTTTTGTATTCTTCATTGATTGACTTCCTTACTGAGCAAAACTATTGATCCAGTTTTGGACTTGATTTTCTATGTTGTCTCGCAAACGGGTGGCCGTATCTAATGCGTTCGCCGGAGTGCCGGAGAATTTAGTTTCAGGGCTGTAGAGAGCATCTTCCATGCGTTCGGCCAATATGTCGCCAAAGCCGGGGCGCGACGCATCTATGCAACGGTCTGGCTGCCCCAGTTCATCATAAAGTGCAGAAATCTGTGGGTAACAGACAAGACCCAGAGTCTGACGCAAATTGCCAATTGGCACGACATTGGCGTGAAACCGTGTTCCAACGCAAAGATCGGACGCTGCGTAAAGGCCAAATACCGACCGTGCGGCCGCGTTTCCTGAGCCATAAGGTGTCTGAGCGACCCGAGTGCGTCTTATGCGATCGGGAAGCCGGTCTATCACACGACTCACGATATCAAGATCACGAAAGATATGCGGCGCGAACAAAAACCCGAGCGACGGATCGCGTTCGGACAGAGTTCCGATCGCCTCCGCGATCTCTTTGGCGAATCCGTCGACACCGTCGTTGAGGCCGGCAAATCGAATTTCGGCCATGTCGCTGGCTAGGTTCATCGTGACGATGCGCTTGACATTTGTGTCGCTGAAAAACGGGATGCCCTCGGCCGGCTGAAAATCGGCGAAGAAACCATTGTCTGGAGCGTGCAGCACGCTGTCTGCATATGCCGCTCCAATATGCTCGGACAGGTTCTTTTTCGCGCCGTCGTTGCGCACGCTCACCAGGACGTTGTCATCGGCCAGCAGGGTGTCGAGAAACCCGGTAAAGCGCGCCCGACAGGCATTGGGTACACCTTGGCCAGGATCGACCCCCAGAGCGTTGAAATACACCGGAACCTTGATCTGCGCCCAAAGCTCGGGCGCGATCGCGATTGAGGTCCCGGTTGGAGAGTTCTCTACCCAAAGTTCGAAGTAGTTGCCGCCTCCGATCACCAATCCGTCAAAGCTGTTGGCATAATCGACAAAGTCGGCGTCCCAAGCGCGCTCGCGCCAGAAGAATTCACGGATTTCGAGTTCGCTCCAGGCGATCGGATGCTCGCTCAAGCATTGCAACCAGTCGCGGTATCCAATGTGGTTGGCATTATCGCCAATATTCCCGCTAAAGCTGGCGATGTGGAGAAGGCGTAGTTTGGACAAAATGAAATCCTTTGGCTAAGCGATCTTCTTGGCGGCAGATCGGGACATGAGAAGGCGTTCGGCAACGGCGTAAAAGACCATGCTGACCACGAGTTCAACAGGCTGCGCGAGCGCGAGCAACAGGGGAAATCGGCGTGGAAGCTCTGTCTTGGCTCAGACCATCGAAAAGGCCGATCTTGAATCGGTTAGATTGCGTAGCAGGCGCTACCAACCATTTAGAAAAAAGGCGGGGACATGAACCGCCGCACCGGTGCACAGCCCAGCGCAATCTTGAAGACCGCGCTGAGCTTACCGATCTTGGCCAGACTTCGACTATATCTACGCATAATCGGTCTCCGACCAAGTGCAACAGAATCTGGGTCGCCAGAACCAGCGACATAAAGGCAAAGAACCTTAGTCAGTAGATATCCGCTACAATCTACTCGTTCTTGGAGGGTCGCTGCAGATGACTAACCAAGTTCATATCCTAACGCTCAGTAACCGTGACCGTAGGGAGCACAATGCCCCTCATTTGACGATGTGACGCAACGCCCAGCCTTTATCGGTGCGCTTCCAAAGATGCGGCGAACGGAAATGGTCGACCGTTTCCCAGAACTCGGCATCGGACATTCCGATATAGTCAAGGAAATCTGCGTAATAGCGCTGCGGGAACTCTTGGTCGTATTTGTGGACAAGATGTACGGCCTCCTCCCGTGTAATTTTTTCGTTCCGGACTTCTTGAGCGGCGTCATAAGTCGCACGGCCGATCCCGAATTTGATCAGTGTTGTAAAATAATGGAACATGTCGATCTTGTCGTCGATGCTCGAGTACTTCGAATACGTGCCGGGTGTTCGCTCAGGATTGGCCTGGAAACCGGTGTTCTCGACGGCGTAGTAATAGCACTCTTGTGGATCCCACGGCAGATAGAAGCCCAGATAGTGTACCTCTACCCCCGCTTTCTCGAGGCTTTCGGCGGTCGGCGGTATGTAGGGTGCAAAGTCGTTAAGCGTGTAATCGTGGTCACGAATAATATCGGCAACCTTCTCACCGCCCAAACGCATTTGCATCGGATCCTGAGCCGAGAAGAATTTGGTATCCATCGTCGGCTTGAAGTTTTCATTAGGATCGTTGCCGTACTCGGCTTGATTCTCACCGTACATCACCAATTGCACGCCATATTTCTGGGCCATCGCCGGCCCGATGATACGTTGACCAACAATGAATGGTTGGAAGGGGTGCAGGAGGTTCTTGAAGGCCAGACGCGTAAGTAGCCTATGCAAACGACCGTTGGGTGTGAACAGGATGTTGTCATGGCCACCTTCATGCATCCAGTTGGTGAAGTTCTGCCAGCCAATATCTGTGTAAAGGTGCGGGGCCCAGGTCACTGTCAACGGGTTCATACCATATCGATACTTTAGGATGTGCGATGTGTAGGCACTATCCTTGCCTCCGCTTCCGGGAACGATCATGTCATAACTGCCGTCATTGCGCCGGAACTTGTCCAAAGTAGCGACAAGCTGATCTTCTCGTTTTTTCCAGTCGATGCGATGCGCTTTTTCTTGGTGGTAATGGCAGGCGTCGCAGATGCCATCCGCAGCGAACCCTATGGTTTTCTTCTTCTCTTCCTTCTCGTGCTTGAATTCGACCGTAGAGCTAGGTCGTTGGTTGGAGATCACACAGCTCTGGCAAAAACGAACCTCGTTTGGAAGGCCGTAATAGGCTTCGAGGGCTTCCGTTTTAGACATGGATCATGTCTCCTTTCATTACGAAGTTTTTCAACATTTTGAGGCCTTCCGGCCCACTTTTCTCGGGGTGGAATTGGGTTCCGATAACATTGCCGACAGCAAGAACTGCGGCAAACTCGTTGCCATCAATTTCGGCCACCGCGACCACGTCGGTTGACGCCGCAGGCACCGCATATGAATGGATGAAATAGAAGTGGGAGTCTGGGTCGACGCCTTGGAACAGCCATCCCGCAGCGTCGCTTTTGCGCTCTAATTTTTTCCACGCCACGTGTGGTAAGCGGAGCGTGCGCGCGGGATCGGCAGATTGTATCAAAGAGACGACGCCTTGCGCAAGTCCCAGCCCGCGGGTCTCGCCGAATTCAAGGCTGCTTTGAGCCAGCATCTGCATACCAAGGCATATGCCCAACAAAGGCATGCCGTCGCTCACGGCGGTCTTCAGAACTGTATCAAGCGCTCGCGATTTGAGTTCGGCCATACCATGCGCAAAGGCGCCGACGCCGGGCAGAATGAGACGATCACATCCGAGAAGTTCAGCGGGGTCCGAACTCAGAACCGGGCGTCCGCCTACCGCCTCTACGGCACTGCAAACGCTGCGCACATTCCCGACCCCGTAATTGATGACACCGGTCAAATTGCTCTTTGTCATATTGTTCACGCCTGACATAAATTCACAGCGGCACGCAGGTCATCGACGCTGCTGCGCTGGTAGTGAAGAACGGCAGCAAAAGCAACGGCAGACGGTTGCGTCGCAGCCAAGAGATCTTGCAGATGCTGAGGTTTTCCGTAACCTCCCGACACGATGACCGGTCGTGTGACCGCATCATTTACCTGTCGTATGAGTTCTACGTCAAAACCGCGGCTGGTGCCTTCCTTGTCAACAGAGGTCAACAGGATCTCGCCGCATCCCGCGCTTTGCAGTGTGCGGGCCCATTCCACCACGTCGAGATCCGTCGGTTCACGACCGTTGTCAATGTACGATTTCCAACCTGTATCGCGTCTCTTTGCTTCGATTGAGCCGACAAGGCATTGCGACCCAAATTTGTGGGCGACCTGCTCAATCAGCTTAATGTTCTGCACGGCGCCGGTGTTGATCACGATCTTGTCGGCCCCGGCTGCCAGCGCATTGGACACATCGTCAATGCTGCGCATGCCGCCACCGACTGCGATCGGCACGAAAACGTCACGGCAAGCTGCTTCGATGATGTGAAACAGGTTGTTGCGGTCATAGAGGCTTGCCACCGCATCCATGAACACGATCTCATCGATTCCTTGTTCGTAATACTGGCGAGCCAAGGCGTTGGGGTCCCCGACCTTGCGCAGCCCCTCCAGATGGATACCCTTGATTACGTGCTCATTCTTGATGTCGAGCCTGGCAATAAGTCTCATCTTCGCGTCATCATCCCTCGATTATGGAGTTTTGCATCTGCAGCATTCGCTGCACACGACGCAAATCATCTAGATTATCGATATCAGCCGAACGATCAGCCGGCATGTCGATTGCTCCGATCCGTTCCGAAGGAAAACCGTTCGCTTCAAGAAAGCGGTTAACTTCGAAAACATATACGGCGCCATTCGGGCCGAAGACAGGAGGCAATTGTTGGCGATTATAGAAGCAAAACGCCTGTTCTCTAAGAGCCGTAAATGTGTTGTTTTCTAGTGTCCCGTATTTCAGTACGCCTCGATCACGCTCGACGACGCTGAGCACCATATCATGGCCGCCTTCTTGAAACACTGTCATGGCTCTTTGGATGTCCTGATCAGAGCGCAAGGGCGAGGTGGCCTGCAATAGGACAATCGTACCACCCTGCAACGAGCGCTCAACGATTAGGTGATGGATTACGGAGGCCATGGGCGTGTCGTCAGCGGCCAGATGCAATGGACGCCGGCACAAGATGCAACCCTCCGGCAAATCGGCCTCGTGGATTTCTGCGATATCTGTGCTGAGCAGGACACGCCCAACAGTTCGAAGCCCCTGCTGGACAGCATGCAGGTACAGCGGAACGCCGTCGAGCAGCATTAGGTTCTTGCCGGGCAATCCCTTTGAACCGGCACGAACCGGCACGACAGCAATTTCGTCCCCAGTAGTGCGTTGGGCCGTCATTCCACGAAATACTTTTGCAACGGACGATCCCAAAAATCGGAGCGGTTCAGCAGTTCCACGAAACTATTTGCCGAGTCACCGCTACCAAAGCTCTGGCTGCTGGGAAACCGCCGCCCCCAAAATTCAGATAGAAAACGATCGATGGTGGTTCGGTCGTGTGCGTCGCTACGAAGCAGCGAAGCTGCGCTTCCTCGGTTCGACTGCCGCGTTCCAACATCTAACGACGGAACGCCGAGGAATGGTGCTTCTCTGACACCCATGCTGGAATTGCCGATAATCGCGTGAGAATTGCGCATAAGTTCAGAGAAATAGGCAAAGCGCATGGACGGAAGGACCCTGAACCGATCTTTCGGCAGCTCTCGGATGACCGAGAGGATCAATTCCGATCCTGGGTCATTGTTGGGCAGTATGACGACGTAATAGTGTCCGGAATCGATCAGTGCCGAGAATAGTGCCTTGGCCTGCTCGCCCATCGCAGATGCTTCGGAGGTAACCGGATGGAAAACGCAGATTCCGTAGTCGATTGGGGCAATGTTGTAGCGCTTCCGCACCTCTTCCAATGTTACGCCGGACGGGCGACCGTGGATATCGAGTTCCGGTGAACCGATGACATAGATGGTCTCCGGCGGTTCTCCCAATCGTTCCACGCGGCCTTTTGCTTCTTCTGAACTGACGAGGTGTACCGAAGACAGCTTGGAATTGCAGTGCCGGAACTGCTCGTCGATTGTTCCAGAAACTTCGCCTCCCTCGACATGGGCACAGCGAACATAATTCGTCGCGCAAACTAGTGAACATGCAAGCGATTCAACGCGGTCTCCATGAATGATCACCAGATCCGGTTGATGTTCCTGCAGGTAGTCGGAAAACCCCGTAACAGTCTTGGCTAGAATGATGTCCTGAGGGTCGCCATCGCGCTGGTTGATGAACTCGACGACGTTAAAACGCTTTTGTCGATGCACTTCTTCCTTGGTCAGCCCATACTTCTCAAGCATGTGCATGCCAGTGACAAAGAAGGTCACCCGGTGGCCAGCCTCGAGTGCTGCCAGTGCGAGCGGTTCAAGCTTGCCATAGTCTGCCCGTGTGCCTGTCACGAAAAGCAGGTCGCGCCCAGCCGCGACATTCAACTCGAATTTTTGAGATGTCTTATTCATTCAATCAAGATCTGACCAGCGAAGCTGCGTGTTGCGTTTCATATCGCGGATCAACCGGCGACCGATCAGGGAATCGAATTTGTCAGCGGGTATCTCGCCGCTTCCCGGACGGCGTGCCCAGATGTCGCTTTCTGCGATAATGTCACCTGCTTTCAAGTCGCGGTCGGCCACGACGGATCCGCGAGCAAAGCGATACACATCTTCTTCGGGGGCGCTGCGCCCCTTGGAGTTGTTCGCGGCGATGTGGATCTCGCGCGAGCGATCAACGAGATATTGCAGTTCGGCGGGATCCATCGAGCAGGAAATGTCCGGCCCGGCGCGATACCGCGTATCGGTAAAGTGACGCTCAATAATGCAGGCACCTAGTGCGACTGAAGCGAGGGCCATATCCGGTCCGATTGAATGATCTGAGAAACCGACAACCGCATCCGGGAATGCCTGCCGCAACTCGGTCACACCGCGGAGCGATACGATCTCGGGTGGGGAAGGATACAGGTTGGTGCATTCGAGCAGCGCAAATGGAACTTTGGCGTCGCGAAGAATCTGCACCGAGCGTGACATTGAGTCGATCGTCTGCATCCCGGTTGACATGATGACCGGCTTTCCAAATTTCGCAATGTGCCTGATCAACGGTAGGTTATCGGCTTCACCGGACCCAATCTTAAAAGCCGGAACGTCGATTTCAGCGAGGAAATCCGCGGCTTTCCTAGAGAACGGGGTTGAAATATAGATCACTCCTAGGTTCTCAGTGTGTTTTTTGAGCGCGAGCTCGTCTTCGGGGGACAAAGCGCAACTTTCCATCACCTCCCAGATCGACACATCAGCGTTGGGAGGGAATATCGACTTAGCTTCCTCGGTCATTTCATCTTCGACGAAATGGGTCTGGTGCTTGACGCACTCGGCGCCAGCCTTTGCCGCGAGCGTTACCATCGACTTAGCGACTTCAAGGCTACCCCCATGATTTATACCAATCTCGGCGATCACGAGCGGCGGATGGTCAAGGCCAATCTTGCGGTCATTAATTTGCATATTTTGCTCCCTAACAAGCTCTGTTTTCCTGCCAATCACCACACGCCACGGCAATCCACCTTTCGGCCGGCAGGTGCCGCAGTATTCTTGAAAACGGTATGATCCACTAGAAGCACGTTGATGTCGGCCTCGGAGGCTTCGGCATAAGCGACCAAGCGTGCGTCTTTCATATCGCGCGGAAGGCTATCGATGAAAGGTTCGACGATCATCAACGGCCCCACATGCGTGGCCGAAAGGAGATGTGCGATTTCCATTGCAGGACTTTCCCGCAAATCGTCGATGTCCGGTTTGAATGCCAAGCCGTAAATGGCGAGGCTCACTTCGGCAGCGGTCTTCGAGGGGTTAGCCGAGAGATAGCAGCCGATCGCGGCCTGCACTTTTTTGAGCACCCATTCTGGCTTTTTATCGTTCACTTCGCGCGCGGTACGGATCAGATGCGCCTGCTCAGGAGCGGACGAAACAATGAACCACGGGTCTACGGCGATGCAATGGCCTCCAACGCCGGGACCCGGCTGCAGGATATTTACCCGCGGGTGGCGGTTGGCCAGGCGAATGAGCTCCCAGACATCCATGCCCAGTTCGTCGCAAATCAGCGAAAGCTCGTTGGCGAAGGCGATGTTGATATCGCGGTAGCTGTTCTCCGTGAGTTTCGCCATCTCCGCAACGCGAGGTCCTGAGGCGACCACGCGCTCGCCGGTGACAAAGGCGCTGTAGAGGCTGGCTGCCGCTGCCGAGCAGGCTGGCGTCATGCCACCGATCACGCGGTCGTTGGTGATAAGTTCCTGCATTACCTTGCCAGGCAAAACCCGTTCGGGACAGTGCGCTATTCGGATGTCCGAATCCTCTCCGGCAGTTTGGGGAAAGCTAAGTTCTGGGCGGACCTCGGCGAGCCAGCCGGCCATCGCCTCGGTGGCGCCAACTGGCGATGTGCTTTCGAGGATCACGAGATTGCCGGCCTCCAGTACCGGCGCGATGGCACGCGCCGCCGCCTCGATGAAGCTCAGGTCAGGCTCGTGGTTTTCCCCCTTAAACGGGGTCGGAACCGCGATAAGGAAGGCCTCGGCGGGTTCAGGTACCGTGGTGGCACGCAAAAAGCCCTCTTTCACTACCGCGCGTACCACCAAATCGAGATCAGGTTCCACAATGTGAACATCGCCGCGATTGATCGTGTCGACAGCTTTCTGGTTTACATCGACGCCCACGACTTCGATTTTGCGCGAAGCGAACATGGCGGCGGTTGGTAGGCCGATATATCCTAGCCCGATGACGGAAATGCGTTGGAAAGGGAGCTCAGGCATTAGTGCTGATCCTGCTTGATCATAAGAAATGACAAAACGGCATCGCGGATCCTCTGAGAGGCCAATCCGTCGCCGTAGGGGTTGTGAGCGCGTGACATTGCGTCATACGCGGCTTGATCGTCGAGGAGCTTACTCGTTTCTCTTACGATCAGATCGGTATCAGTGCCTACAAGTTTCACCGTACCGGCATCCACCGCCTCGGGACGTTCCGTGGTGTCACGCATCACCAGCACAGGTTTGCCTAGCGACGGGGCTTCTTCCTGCACTCCTCCCGAGTCGGTGAGGATGATGTCAGCGCGACGCATCAAATGCACGAAAGGCAGATAATCCTGCGGGGCAACGAGTTTCACACGCTCAAGCTCACCGAGGCTTATCTCGACAGGGCCCTTAACATTCGGGTTCAGGTGCACTGGATAAATGATCTGGATGTCGTCCCGCTTTGCTAAGGTGGCGAGCGCAGAACAAATGCGCTCGAAGCCGCCTCCAAAGCTTTCGCGACGATGCCCGGTGACCAGGATCAGGCGCTTTGTCGGGTCGATGCCGAATTCAGTGTCGAAGGCTGCGGTTTGCTGTGGATCATTCTCGAGCCTCTCAACTACCTTGAGTAATGCGTCGATGACGGTATTTCCAGTGATCGAAATCCGATCGGAAGGTACTGCTTCGGATTTCAGGTTAAAAGCTGCCTTTTCCGTCGGTGCTAAATGCAGACAAGCGATAGTTCCGGACACCTTCCGGTTAATTTCTTCTGGCCAAGGCGAATAGATGTTGCCGGTCCGGAGCCCCGCTTCGACATGAGCCACCGGAATTTGCTGATAATAGGCCGCAAGCGATCCGGAAAGCGTGGTCGTGGTATCGCCGTGCACAAGAAGCAAGTCAGGAGCGTATTCCTCGAGCACCAGCTTGAGCCCGGCGAGCACCGCGGCGGTGATCTCAGTAAGGCCCTGGCCAGGTTTCATAACGTTCAAATCGTAGTCGGGTTCGATCCCAAACAGACGTAGAACCTGGTCCAGCATTTCGCGGTGCTGAGCTGTGACCGCCACGCGTACATCGAAGCCTGGGGTTGCCTTCAAAATTTCATAAACAGGAGCCATCTTAATAGCTTCTGGGCGAGTCCCGAAGACGAGCAATACTTTTTTCATTGAATCCGCAAAGCTTTCTATTTAACGGCGCCGACAGCAAAAAATCTTGACCGAGCTGTATTTCCTCAAATCACGTCAGAGTTAGGCTAATAAACGGGCTGCTATTGCGTTCAAGACAACTTCTGTGAAGCGTTGGCATCTATCTCGACTTGAAGAGCCTTGATCTCTTCCTTGAGCGCCTCGTACTCCTCCATTTTCCGAACCAAAAACGCTCGCGTCAGGGCTGCCTTCTGCGCGATACCTTTCGGAGTCAAAACGTAGGCATATCGGCGTTTGTCTTCTGCGGCGGAGAAATTACCCAGCTTCACTAGCCCTTTGTCGATCAGGGCGTTCAGCATGTAGTGGATACCGCCAACACTTACGCCGACTGCGCCTGCTAGCTCACGCTGAGACATCTCAGGGTTTTCCTGCAAAAGGCGGAGCACGCGAAAATGCGTATCTTCCTGAAGCTTCGTGCGCCTGCTTGTCATTTTGAGATTTTCTCAGGCTACCGCACAAGGACTGCCCGAAGGGCACCTTGTTGGTTGCGGAGGTAATGGTGAGAATAAATTCCACATCGCTCAGTTCTGAACGTTATCAAATGCTGCCCACGCAAACAAGGGGAAGAGCTGATTTAGAGTGTTTTTGTGACTTCGGACAGCAACCCAGCCACCAACCCGCGAGTACGTGCTCAGGGAAAGAGCAACTCAATTGATTTTAGGACAAAGGCAAGCTTCAGGCGCGCCACCAAATGGTTGCCTGAATATATGACAAACTCGTAACTGAACGATCTCGTCAGCACAAGGCTGGTTCATGGCTGTCGTTGTTCGTCGGAACCGAGCTGGGCGTGTGGCAAATTTGACGCCCTTGACGATGGTTGAGACGAGCGAGCCGCGACTTTCGAAGTGCTCGGTGCAATGGGTGAAGTTGATCCTGGCACGCTTAACGATGTATTCTAGAGAGACTCTCTCATCAGCGTCTTGGAAATGTCCACAGCAACTGAAGTTATAGATTGAAATCACATTGAAATCAGCCGCACCCGATTCCATATTTGCAATCATCTGCGACAGGGCGGCGACCCCGCCGCTAGAAAGGCCGCTCTTGCCGTCATCTGCTTAGGTCGTGATGGTCTCAATCCCGCGCTTTACATTATTTTATGAAACTTGTCGGACTGGTTATACATCGAATACTTTCTGTGAGCTGTCGACATGCGCACATGTTGCGCCGCCAGAAACTCGATAATTTCGCTGCTCCTGTCCAAACCAGACCCTGATCCGTGATCACGTTGGTCAGACGTTTGTATCGGGGGTAGAACGTATTAAGCTGATAGCTCTAGATTATCACTTTAATTCAATGCGCTGAGCGATAAGCATGTCATCAAATTCATAAATTTGTCACCTCGCACCTGGAAATCCAAACTTGCATCTGTTCGAATTCGAGCGATATTTGGGCGCTGAGACGTTGATGAGGTTTAGAGATGACATTCCATGATCAAGGCACGAGCTGGTTTCTGGCGCAGCTGAAGCCGAACTGCGCCAACATCGCGGAGAAGAATCTCAAGCGCCAGGGCTTCCAGACCTTCTTGCCTATGGAGGAGGAAACGCGCCCGCAGAACGGCAAATTTGTCACCTCCATGAGGCCACTCTTCCCAGGCTACATCTTCGTGGCCTTCGACGCAGCCCGCGGGTTCTGGCGCACGGTCAACTCGACCTATGGTATTACGCGGCTGGTAAGCTTCGGCAAGAAGCCGACTGCGGTCCATCTAGATTTAGTATCTCAGCTGATGCTGCGCTGTGATGCGAAAGGCAAGTTACTCCCGCCAAAGCTCTTGGAGCCAGGCGATCAGGTGACGCTCACCAAAGGTCCGTTTGCTAATTTCGTAGCGGAGGTGGAGAAGATCGCACCCGACCGGCGCGTTTGGGTGCTAATGGAGATCATGGGCGCGCAAACCAAAGTTGCAGTTAGGGCGGACCAAGTGCTAGCGGTTTGAACGAAATCGCCAGGGAGCCCATTCAGTTTTTAGCGGTTTATAAGTTATTGATGCAGCCTCTGAACTATAGACACCGTCGGTTTGGAGCACGCCCGGCAGTCCGCGCAACCATGCACGCGATCTTTCTGGACGCGTGATGAAGGTTAAAAATGCTGTCTTCTTGCTTGATAACGATGTCTCGCTGCCGAAGAGGTCTAGAAAAAAGGATACCATTTTGAACGCTCTTGTCGTGGCGCGCCGCAATGATGCTGTCGTCGACCTGAGAACCTCAGGTCTGATTGACGTGAAACCAACAATAGGGGCTTCTAACGCATGCCACCCAACCCTACCCCCCACTCCTTGACACCACATGATCGCTCCCGATCCCGCCCAGCGACTGGAACAGCCCGCTCGAGTTACTCACCCCGAACTTCTTAAGCAGTTTCGCCCGGTACACCTCAACCGTCCGATACGACAGCTCCAGCTTCACGGCGATCTCCTTGCTCGTTAGACCATCTGACAGATACGAGATGATCTCCCGCTCCCGCCGCGACAACGGCACATAAGGCCGCGTCTCGGACAGGTCCGCGAAACTCCACACAGCGCGCATCAGTGGCTCATCGGGCGTGAAGGAATGCCCCCGGACGCGGCACCAGAACAAAGTTCCGCTCTTCTTCGCCATGATCCGTTCGTCCCAATAGGTGTTCGTCTCGCGCAGCTGCTTCACCCCGCGGTCGCGGATGTTCACGAACTCTTCGTCGCTTGGGTAAAGCATTGCGAAGACTTGGTTTCTCAGCTCGTCCACCGAGTATCCGAACATCTCTGCAAAGGCTGCGTTACAGTCCCGGATCACGCGGTTTTCGGTGATCACCAGACCCACGGGCGCAAAGGCATAAGCCAGTTCGGCGAAGTCGCCGGTGCGGTAGGCGTCGTCTATACGTATTTCCACAATATTGCCTCGTGCGGCCTCTGGTGTGATCCTCGGGCCAAGGTAGGGCGGCCCGGCATCAACTTGCAACGGGGGCTGTCTGCCACAATGGGAGGATACCATGAATTTATTTAAGCGCATCGTCGCAACAGCGGCGCTTGGCCTTGCGGCAACCGCCGTTCAGGCACAGGACCCGATCAAAATTGCCCTGATCCACGGGCTCAGCGGTTCCAGTTTTGAGGCCTTCTCGAAACAGGCCCAGACCGGGTTCGAGATGGGGATCGAATACGGCACTGATGGCACCAACGAAATCAACGGTCGCCCGATCGAGATCATCGTGAAAGACACGCAGTTCAAACCCGACGTCGCCCGCGCCGTTCTGGCCGAAGCCTACGGCGATGACGAAGTGCTTCTGGCCGTCGGCGCGACCTCTTCCGGTGTGACGGTGGGCATGCTGCCGATCGCCGAGGAATACGAGAAGATCCTGATCGTCGAACCCGCCGTGGCCGACAGCCTCACCGGCCCGGACAGCAACCGCTATGTCTTCAAGACCTCGCGCAACTCGTCCATGGACATGCAGGCGCAGGCCCTGGCGTTGCAGCCTGACGAAAACCTCGTGGTGGCGACGCTGGCCGAAGATTACGCCTTTGGCCGCGACGGCATCACCGCCTTCAAATCCGCGCTCGACGGCACGGGAGCCGAGGTCGTGACCGAAGAATATGTCCCCCAGGGCACCACCGATTTCACCGCCGTGGCGGAACGGATGTTCAACGCGCTGAAGGATAAAGAAGGCCGCAAGGTCATCCTGATCTACATCGCGGGTGGCGGCGACGCGCCCGGCAAAATTCAGGCGATGGACCCCAGCCGGTACGGCATCGAGATCTCGATGGGCGGTCACATCCTACCGGTCCTGCCGACCTACAAGCGGTTCCCCGGCATGGAAGGCGCGGTCTACTACTACTATGAAGCGTTCGAAAATGATGTGAACAAGTGGCTGGTAGACGAACACATGGCGCGTTTTGACGGCCCGCCTGACTTCTTCACCGCCGGTGGCATGTCCGCAGCGCTCGCCGTGGTCAAAGCGCTGAAAGAAGCGCCCGACTATGAAACCGAGACGCTGATCGAGACGATGGAAGGTATGACCTGGGATACACCCAAAGGCTCGATGACCTTCCGTCCCGAAGATCATCAGGCTCTGCAGGACATGCTGCACTTCAAGATCAAAGTGGACGACAACGTCGACTGGGCGATCCCGGAAAAAGTCCGGATCATTCCCGCAGATGAGATGAACATCCCCGTCGGTCGCGAAAACTAAGTCCCGACCAAAGCGCGGCCTCGCCTCTCTCGCAGGCCGCGCCTCTTCATCTTTGCAGAAATACTCTGGGGTCCGGGGCAAAGCCCCGGTCCGCCAGTCCCAATCGGGCTGACGCAGACCATGCCAACACCATCCCTCATCACCAACGACCTGACGATCCGCTTCGGTGGCCACGTCGCGGTCAACAGCGTCTCCTGCGCCTTCCACCCCGGAGAGCTGACGGTCATCGTCGGCCCCAACGGCGCCGGGAAGACCACCTATTTCAACCTGATCTCGGGCCAGCTGACCGCCACGTCCGGCAGCGTCACCAAGGACGGCACCGACATCACGAACATGTCGCCCTCGGCCCGCGCGGGTCACGGGATCGGGCGGGCGTTTCAGCTGACGAACCTCTTTCCGCATCTGACCGTTCTGGAAAACATCCGTCTCGCCGTTCAGGCGCGCGCCGGGGCTGGGTGGACCATGTTCCGCCCCGTCGCCAGTTTCCGCGGCCTGACCCAGAAGGCCGAACATTATCTTGAGGCTACGAAGCTCACCGCCGTCGCTCACCAACCCGCCGCGAACCTGCCGCATGGCGACCAGCGCAAGCTTGAAGTCGCGCTGCTGATGGCGATGGAGCCGGATATTTACATGTTCGACGAACCCACGGCCGGCATGAGCCTTGATCACGCCCCCGCCGTTCTGGACCTGATCGCGGGCATCAAGGCCGACACCTCGAAAACCGTGCTGCTGGTCGAACATAAAATGGACGTGGTCCGCGCGCTGGCTGACCGGATCATCGTGCTGCACAACGGTGAATTGCTCGCCGACGGCGACCCGGCCGAGGTGATGAGCAGCCAGATCGTGCGCGACGTTTACCTCGGCACCGCGACGGAGCAAACCGCATGACCCTGCTCTCCCTCCGCAACATGAAAACCGATATCGGCCAATACGCCGTGCTGCATGACGTCAGCTTTGACGTGCCCGAAGGCGGGGTTTTCGTCCTGCTGGGCCGCAACGGCGCGGGCAAGACGACGACGCTACGCTCCATCATGGGGCTGTGGCAGCCGTCGCCCGGATCCGTTCAGTTTCAGGGCGAAGACATCACCGCCCTGCACACCGCCGACATCGCCCGCAAGGGTATCGCCTATGTGCCGGAAAACATGGGGATCTTCGGCACTCTGACGGTGGATGAAAACCTCATCCTCGCCACCACCTCGGGCAAGTTCGACAAGGCCCGGCTGGCCCGGATCCATGAGTTGTTCCCCGCCCTCGAACGCTTCCGCGACAAACAAGCGTGGAGCCTGTCGGGTGGCCAAAAACAGATGCTGTCAGTCGCCCGCGCGATCATCGAACCCCGCGCCCTGATCCTGATTGACGAACCGACCAAGGGTCTTGCCCCGTCGATCGTCGATGCCATGGCCGAGGCATTCCGAGAGATCGCCCAGACCACGACTATCCTGCTGGTCGAACAGAATTTCAACTTTGCCCGGTCCCTTGGCCGCGACATGGCCGTCATCGACGATGGCCGCGTGGCGCACACCGGATCCATGGCCGATTTCGCCGCCGACACAGCGCTGCAGGACCGCCTGCTCAGCCTGTCGGTCTAAGGAGGGGACGATGAACGCACTCACACAAACATTGACACGGGCAGGGGGGGTGAACCTGTTGCCCATCGCCGTCGCCCTCGTCGCCTTCGTCCTGATCGGCGCGCCGTCGTCGTGGTTAACGCTGACGGTCGCCGGGCTAGCCATGGGGATGATGCTGTTCCTGATGGCCTCGGGCCTTAGCCTCGTTTTCGGCCTGATGGATGTTCTGAACTTCGGCCACTCCGCCTTTGTCAGCTTTGGCGCTTTCGTCTCGGCCACCGTGCTGGCGGGCCTTGGCGCATGGCTCACCGCGGACAGCTGGGTGCTGAACTCTCTGGCGCTTGCGGCGTCCTATCTTGCCGCGATCTGCTTTGGCCTGATCGCCGGGTGGTTTTTTGAGACTGTGATCATCAAGCCCGTCTACCGCGACCACCTGCGCCAGATCCTGATCACCATCGGCGCAATGATCGTCGCCGAACAGACCATCCTTGCCTTCTGGGGCGGCACACCGTTTTCCGTGGCGCGCCCGCAGTTCCTGGAAGGGTCGTGGATCATCGGTGACGTCTCGATCGAGATTTACCGCGCCTTCGCCTTCGCCCTTGGCGCGGCAGTGTTCGTCATGCTGATCTTCGTCCTCAACCGCACCCGCATCGGGTTGCTGATCCGCGCGGGCGTCGAAGACCGGGAGATGGTCGAGGCCTTGGGCTTCCGCGTCGACCGTCTGTTCATCGGCGTCTTCATGCTGGGCTCTGCCCTCGCTGCTTTGGGCGGCGCGATGTGGGCGGGGTATGAAACGCTCATCACCCCGCACATGGGGGCAGAACTGATGATCGTGGTCTTCATCGTGGTCATTATCGGCGGTTTAGGATCGATCGAGGGCACCTTGCTGGGCGCGATCCTTGTCGGTCTGATGTCCAATTACATCGGCTTTCTGGCCCCCAAACTGGCGCTGGCATCGAACATGATCCTGATGGTGGCAATCCTTCTGTGGCGGCCAAACGGCCTGCGCCCGGCGGTGAAATGATGGAGGCCGCAATGCAAAACCAAACCTCCACCGGGACCTACGCCGTCAAAGGCGTCGTCGCCCTGATCGCCGCGCTGCTGCTCTTCGCGCCCTTCCTGTTCCAAGATGTCCGGTCGCTGGAAGTCGCCGCGCGCATCTGCATCTTTATCGTGCTGGTCGCCAGTTTCGACCTGCTGATTGGCTACACCGGCATCGTCAGTTTCGCGCACACGATGTTCTTTGGCTTCGGCGCCTACGGGGCCGCGATCCTGTTAAAACAGATGGGGCCGGGTTGGGCGCCCGTCATCCTTGGCGGCGTCGCGGGCGTGGTCGTGTCGCTGGTCTTCGCGGTGGCCATCGGGTTGCTGTCACTGCGGGTCAAGGCGATCTTTTTCGCGATGATCACGCTCGCCGCGGCTTCGGTCGTGCTGGTCCTTGCCTCGCAACTCTCCCAGCTGACGGGCGGCGAAGACGGCATCACCTACCGCGCGCCCGACCTCTTCAAACCCGCGACCAAGCTGCTCGTGGATGAAGAGGGCAAGGTCGTCCGCTGGTTCGGCGTCCGCCTGAACGGCAAGCTTGCGGCCTATTACTTCGTCTTTGTCACCTCGCTGATCCTGTTCCTCGCCATGCTGCGGTTCGTCGGGTCACCTTTCGGCACGGTCCTCAAAGCCATCCGCGAAAACGAGGCGAGGGCCGAGGCCATCGGCTACCGCGTCGTCGCCTACCGGACGGCCGTCTTCTGCCTGTCCGCCACCGTCGCGTCGCTGGCCGGAACGATCTACGCGGTCTGGCTGAAATACACCGGGCCCGACACGTCGCTTAGCTTTGCGATTATGATCGACATCCTGCTGATGGTCGTCATCGGCGGCATGGGCACCATGTGGGGCGCGGTAATCGGTGCGGTCCTGATGATCCTCGCGCAATATTACCTGCGCGACCTTATGGCCGTCGCGTCCGAGGCGACCGCCAACATCCCCATCCTGCCCGAACTGCTGGCCCCCGACCGCTGGCTGTTCTGGCTGGGGATCATCTTTATCCTGCTCGTCTACTTCTTTCCCAAAGGCATCGCAGGCACCGCGATGCAATGGGGGGCCAAATCGTGACGCCCCGGTTCTCCTTTGTCCCGGTGATGGACCACGAAATCCACGTCACCGAATGGGGCGACCCCACGGGCAAGCCGCTGGTCATGTGGCACGGGCTGGCCCGCACCGGGCGCGATTTCGACGAACTCGCCCACGCCCTGTCGGACGAATATTTCGTCATCTGCCCCGACACCATCGGGCGGGGCCTGTCGAGCTGGTCCAAGAACCCCGAGGCCGAATATTCCGTCGAATACTACGCCGGAATCGCCACCGACCTGATGGACCACTACGGGTTTGACCGCACCGCATGGCTCGGCACGTCGCTTGGCGGGCTGATCGGCATGCGCCTTGCCTCCGGCCCCCAAGCCGACCGGATCAGCGCGTTGATCATCAACGACATCGGGCCCGAAATCCCCGACGACGCCATCCAGCGCATCATCACCTACGTCAGCGACCCACCGGTTTTCGCCCATGTGTCCGAGGCCGAGACATGGCTGCGCGCCGTCTATCGCCCCTTCGGCCCCGCGCCCGACACCTATTGGAACCGCATGGCCCGGACATCGGTCCGCCGGTTGGAAGATGGGGGCCTGACGCTACACTACGACCCAAAGATTACGATCCAGTTCACAGCCTCCCGAGACGAGTTAACCACCTGGGATCGCTACGCCCGCATCAAAGCGCCGTGCCACCTGATCCGGGGCAAAGACTCCGACGTCCTGCCCGCCGAGGTCGCAGAGCTGATGCAACAACGCGGCCCGAAACCGGGATACGCGGAGTTCGATTGTGGCCACGCGCCGAGCATGGTGAATGATGCGGATGTGGAGACGGTGCGCGGAATCCTAAGCACACTCACCCAGACCTGAGGGATTTAGACAACATAATTCCGGTTGCGCGCCAAAAAATTAACGTTTGCACCAACTTATACTCTAGGCAAACGCCGCGATCTGGGTAACGTGTCAAAATGTTTAACCAGATTGCTTCCCGCGCCCCGCTCCTCGCCGGTGTCAGCGTCCTCGCCCTGTGCATGCCTTCGGTGGCTTTGGCGCAGTCGACGCTGCCGGCTGTCAATAAC
Source organism: Pseudooceanicola aestuariicola (assembly GCF_045763785.1). Lineage (NCBI taxonomy): Bacteria > Pseudomonadati > Pseudomonadota > Alphaproteobacteria > Rhodobacterales > Paracoccaceae > Pseudooceanicola > Pseudooceanicola aestuariicola. Next base: position 43,335 of record NZ_JBJGSF010000011.1, read on the forward strand.
ATCAATGGTAAGCTGAGCTTCGGCTACCTTGGCACCAACGGCAACAAAGCGCCCAAGGGTGGCTACATCAATGCCGCGCTCAGCGTTCCGATCTCGCATAGCTTTGGCGCGCAGATCGACCTGAGCGCAGACAATGCCAGCGGCGGCAACGGTGCTGTGACCGGATCCCGCGGTGTCGGTCTGCACCTCTTCTATCGCGACCCCGACAAATACCTGCTGGGGGTTTACGCCCACCGCATCGTCGTGAAAGGGCCGCTTGGCACATCCTACAACGACCGCATCGGGCTTGAAGGCGAAGTGTACTCCGGCAACTGGACCTTCGCGGGCTTTGCGGGCGCGGACCGCGTGACCGCACCGGGGACCAAGCAGACCTTCGCCGCGCTGTCTCTGGACGTGGATTACTACTTCACCGAGAACACCATGATGACCGGAAGCGTCGAGCGTGCCTTTGACAAAACAGGCGTCACGCTTGGGGTGCAGCACCTTTACGCGGGCGCGGGCTTTCCGCTGGCCGTCAACGCATCTGTCGGCGCGTTCGAAGGTGATGTGACCGCCTCGATCGGCGTGACGATGTTCTTCGGCAACGAAGGCAAGACGCTGAAACAGATCAACCGGACGAACGACCCGCGGATCCGGACGGGGGCCTCGGCGCCTCGGAACGGGTATTTCCAGGCGCTGAAAGCCGGGAAGTTGGACCAACCGTTCCAACCTAATCCGAAGTTCGGCTAATCCCTGATACCCACTGCCCCCGATGTCCCGAGGGTTCTCAATAGCATGGTTCGACCTCGCTCAGGATCCGGCGCAATTGTCGCCGGATCGTCAGGCGGCGGTCGATGCCGTGCGGGCGCAGGGGGTGGAGGTCATCCACTTTAACCAATGGGCGGATACGCCCTCTGGCTACGACCTGCTGATCCTTGGACAGACCGTGCCTGTCGATCTGCTGGACCCCCGGCAAAAGGTGCTTGGCCTTCGCACCTTGAACCGCAAAACCCGGCTGGACGCGCTGGCCCGGGCCGGGTTGCCAGTCCAGCCCTACGGCGCACCGACCGACATGGCGGCACTGGACCTGCTACGACAGTCATGGGGCGGCGGGCCGGTGATCGCGAAACTCGACTGGTCGTTTCGGCGGGCGGGCATCGCGCTTTTGCCAGACGGTGCCCCCCTGCCCTTGGATTTTGATCCGACCAGCGACGTCATCATGCAGCCATTGCTGGGCGATCCGCGCACGCTCAAAATCGATGTCTGTGCTGATCAGGTCCTGGGCGCCACATGGCTCGACACCCGCGCGATCACGGCGCCGAACTGGCAGATCGTCGGGCCGCGCGGACAATGGACAACCGACGTGTCGGACCACATCGCCCAAATTGCGTCTGACGCGGGGCGCGCCCTGATGGCCTACGGCTGCGGGTACATCAGTCTGGACATCATGATCTCGGACGACAGCCCCCGGATTATCGAGGCGAACACAACCAGCGTCGGCAAAGCGCAATGGCGGGACGAACCGCACCCCTATGCGGAACGGCTGGCGCGCGGGCTGATGGCCTGCGTCGCCCAGATCGACGCCCTGCCAGATGTGGCGGCGCTGACCGATCTGGCCATGACCGGCGGCAACGCAAATGAAGCCGTCGCCCCCGGCCAGTCGATCGGCACCTTCACGACCCCGCCCGACCTGCCCGCCATCTTGGACAACATGATGCTTGCGGCGGATGAAACGCCCGCCGAGGACCAAGCCGAGATCGCGAATGAGATGGTGGCCGCGCTCATCGCCCACGCGCGGGACAAAGTACCCTTTTATCGGCAGGTATCCGGTGATCTTCCACCGGTAGATCAGACCCTAATTCAGGCGAAAACGCTGGATTTCACCGCCCGAGGGCACCCACCGGAACACGGCATCGTCCGCCACGCGCCTTCGCTCGACGGTATCACCCCCGCCGCCCTGACCACCCGTTTCGCCGCCGAGGTCAGCGCCGCCGTCCGCCGCCGCGCGCTGCGCTGGAATGCCGTGACGGGGGTCAAAGAACACCCCCTGATCGACACGGCCAGCGCTGGTCAGGGTGGCATCGGCTACGACAGCCCGGCCGAGGCAATCTGGCAAGCGCTTGGCGATGACCCTGTCACCCTTTGGACGAGACCGGAAACGGCGCTGCGTCTGGCCGACAGTCTCGCAGATGGTGCGGACCAGAGCGCCATCCCCCTCCGCGCCATCGTCCTAAGCGGCCCGCCCTTGGATCCAGCCGCCCGCGACCGCATAACCCAAGCTTTGAACATCCCCGTGGTAGAAACCCTCTACCACCCCGGCGCAGGCTGCTTCGCAATCCGCTGCCCTAAGCACGGCGGATACCACCTGCTGCCCGACGCCGTGACGGTCGATGCGCTATCGCCCCTGACGATCACCTCACCCTACAACTACGCGCAGCCCGTGATCCGTCAGCAGACCGAGCTGACCGCCGAACGGATCGGCGCGTACACATGCGACTGCCCGGTGAAACCTGCGCTGACGATCAATCTAAGGGACTAAGCCTCAGCCACTCCGTTACTGCCGCGGCCCAACCTTGTTGCGCAGCACCCCAATCCCTTCGATCTCCAACTCCACGACATCGCCCGGCTCTAGAAACCGGTTCATCTCCAGCCCACAGCCGCCGCCAACGGTGCCTGACCCAAAGAACTCCCCAGCCATCACGCGTTCATCGCGGCTCACGTGCTCCAAGATACGGCCGAACGAATGGTGCATGGTGGACGAATTGCCCCGGCTCCATTCCTCTCCGTTCACTCGCGCGACCATCTCCAACCCGGAGCCGTCGCCGATCTCGTCCTTCGTCACGATGCACGGGCCCATGGCGTTTGCGGTCGCCCAGTCCTTGCCCTTGGCCGGGCCCAAGCCGCCGCCCATTTCCAGCATCTGGTGATCACGGGCCGAGAAATCGTTGAAGATGAGAAAGCCAAATACGTGGTCCTGCCCGTCCTCTTTGCGGATATCCATACCGCCTTTGCCGGTGATCATGCCCAGCTCCAGCTCGTAATCCAGACGCGTCTCGCCCTTGGGCCAGATGATCTGATCGTCCATGCCGGAAACCGAGAAACGGTTGCCCTTGTAATAGACCGGCTGGTCGTACCAGACCTGAGCCAATTGGACGTCCTCAGGCTCTAGATCCCGTTGGTTAGGGTCGATTTTGGACATGGTGGACCGGCACTGGCGCAGGTGTTTTTCGAACGTCAGGCAATCACGCATCTGCACCGGAACGGGCAGCGGGGCCAGCAGGCGCACGGCCCCCAGATCGACCGAACTCGCCGACCCTTGGGCCTTCCGCGCCGCGTCCAACGCCTCATCCCCGCCTTCGATCAGCGCCAGCATCGACGCAAACGCCGGGTTCGCCGCGCCGTCCAGCACCGCGATCTTTTCGCCGTCCAGAATGCCGATGCTTTGTGCGCCGTTCTTCTCAAATGTGACCAGTTTCATGCGGGCTCTCCAATCTCATCGTAAATGTCGGTGACGCGCGTGCCGGGGTAATAGGTCGCGCGATAGGCGGGGCGGTTTTGCATCGCCTCCCACCAGCGTTTCATGTTGGGTTTGTCGTCCCAGATCCGCGCCAGCCCCAGATCGCGCATCCGGTCGATCGTCGGGACAACGCAGAAATCAGCCAAGGACAGCTCACCGCACAGCCATTCCTTATCGGCCAGCGCGTTATCCATCCGCGTGACCGTCTCGCTCAGCCGTTCATAGCTTTCCTGCAGGCGCGGGTCGGAAAACCCGTTGCGCCCCATTTCGCGATAAAACGTGCGGCGCAGGGTGCGGGCGTTGGTGTCTTTTTCCAGATCGTCGTCGGACAGCGCTTCGCGATGGCGGACAAACACCTGATTGAACGACGGAATACGAATGGCGACGGTCGGGACCTCTTCGATAAAGCGCAGCCATTTCCGCATCTTGGCGCGGGCCACCGGATCCCTGGGCGACAAGGGCACCTGCGGAAACACCTCGTCCAGATACTCCATGATGACCGAGCTATCGAGGATCGACACACCGTCATGCAGCAGCGACGGCACCACACCATCCGGGTTGATCGCCAGATATTCGGGCGTCAGATGCTCCTTCGCCCGAAAGTCGATCTTGGTGTCGGTGAACTCCAACCCCTTCTCATGCAGGGTCAGCCGAACCTTCTGCGAACAGGTCGAAATCGGGTTGTTCAGAAGCTCCAGCATCAATGCCCATGCCCGCAGGAGCATCCTCCGTCATGCGGACATGTCGCCCCGGCGGAATAGCGGATCATGTGACGCAACACGTCTTCTTGGGCTGGGTTCACCGCGCCGCCAGACAGATCGCGATAGATCGTGGCGACGTTGGCAACCACCCGTTCCCGGTCCAGCCAAGAATCGAAGTTGGCATAGCCCACCTCGAAGGCCGCTTCTTCCCAAGATAGCCCGGCCTCATAGGCCTTTTTCGTCTCGGCCTGAATATGGGTGAAAAAATCGCGCAGGCCCCTGACGCAGCTCTTATCGCTCACAGGTCCATGCCCCGGAACGATCACATCAACGTCCAGCCCAAGGATGTGATCACAGGCGGCAATCCAGTTGTCCACCGGCCCGGCCCACATGATGGGATGCCCGTTATGGAACACCAGATCGCCCGTGTAGCAAACCTTCGAATCCGGCACGTGCACGATGATGTCGCCCCGCGTATGCGCCGGGCCAAGTTCCGTCAGCTCTACCGTGCGGCCACCGACCGTCAGGGTCTTGTGTCCTTTGAACGTCTCGGTCGGCGGCACATGCTCGATATCCGAAAAATCGAACTTGCCCATGTAGTGGTTCAGGAATTCGCCAAAGATGCCGTAGGCCGCCGGATCCGCCGCGGCGGCTTTGAAGAACCCGGCGGGGCGTTCCTCCATCTCTTCCAGACACTCCTGCGACCCGATGATCCGCGCGCCGCCGACCAGATGGTTGCCAAAGGTATGGTCGCCGTTGTGGTGGGTGTTCACCAGAACGTCGATGGATTTGGCCGCAGGTTCAGCGCGGGCATAGGCGTCCAGCATGTCCTGCGTCAGCCGCCCGGTGAACAGCGTATCGACGACCAGCGTCTGCCCATCTTCGCCCACGATCAGGCCAGAGTTGCTCCACCCCCAGGACCCGTCGCCCTGCACCCAAGCGTAAAGCCCGTCGCCAAGGTTGGCCAATTCTCGGTTCACGTCCGTCATGAGATGTCCTTTCCTATAAAAGCCCGACCGCCAGCCATGGCAGCGCCACGACCAGACCGACCAGCACGACCATGATCGCCGCAAAGGGCGCGGCCCCGGCAAAGATGTCGTTCAGGGTGATGCGGTCGTCGTCTATGTTTGCCTTGATGACGAAACAGGCGACGCCAAGCGGGGGCGTCAGCAACCCCACCTCGACCGCGATGATGGTGAGAATGCCGAACCACACCAGATCGACGTTGAACGGTGCGATCACCGGCAGGATCAGCGGCAGAAGGATCAAAAGGATGGACGAGCTATCAAGGATCGTCCCCAGCAGCACGATGGCGATCAGGTACAGAACCAGAATGCCGTAAAGCCCCAGTTCCCACGACGCCAGAAGCCCGGTCATCGCATTGGGCAGACCCGTCAGGGCCAGCAGGCGCGAATACATATGCGCCGCGATGATCAGGAAGGTGATCGAAGCCGTGACCTGCCCCACCTCCAGCATGATGTTCCAGATCTCTTTGCCCGTGAGGCGGCCCTTGATCATGGCGATGATCAGCGCGCCCAAGGCCCCTACCCCGCCCGCTTCGGTCGGCGTGAAGAACCCGCCGTAGATGCCGCCCAGAACCAGCACGATCAACAGGATGATCGGCGCGGATTTCAGCAGCATCGTCCCGCGCGACATCTCCGGCAGGTCGCTGTTGCCGGGGTTGCCGGTAAAGCGTGGGAAGAACTTGGCCATCAGCAGGATTGCCCCGCAGAAGAAGGTGGCAAGGATCAAGCCCGGAATGATCCCGGCCGTGAACAGATCGCCAATCGACACCTCTGCGATGATCCCGAAGAGGATCAGCAGCAGCGACGGCGGGATTAGCATCCCCAGCACCGATGACCCGGCCACAACCCCCACCGAGAACCTTGGCGTATACCCCTGCCGGATCAGCTCTGGCACCGCGACCTTGGTGAAAACGGAGGCCGAGGCAATCGACGTCCCGTTCACCGCCGCAAAGACCGCATTGGCAAATACCGTCGCGATCCCCAGACCGCCCCGGAACCGCCGGAACAATTGCCCCGCCACGTCGAACACGTCGCGGCCCAATCCGCAGGCGCCCACCAGAACGCCCATCAGAACGAACAATGGGATCACGCCAAATGAATAGCGTTCGACCCCGTCCAGCGCCGCGTGGCTTAGCAAAGCGCCCGCGACGACCATCTTGCCTTTGACCAGATAGACGCCAAAGAACGACACGGCCATCAGCGCGATGGCCACATGCATCCCCAGCTGGATCAGCACCAGAATGGCAATGATCGAATAAATCCCAATCTCGACGCCACTCATGCCCCTGCCCCCCTGAAGGCCCGCGCCGCGAACCCGATGGTCAGCACCAGATACTGCGCCCACGTCAGCGCACAGCCTGCCAGCACACAGACCACGAAGGGCCAGCGCGGCATGGTGAAAATTCCGTAGAGGCCGACGGTCTCATTCCCTTCGATGGAATCGAGTATCCCCGGCGCGATGTAGTAAAACAGGATGCCCAGCATCAGCGTCCCCACCGCATGGTGGATCATGTCGAGCGTCGCCCCTGCCCTGCCCTCGTCCCGTCCCAGACGGTTCAACAGCATGTCCGAGCGCACGTTCCGCCCCGCCGCCGTGGCTTGGGGCAGCTGCAGGAACACGATCGCCACGATGGCGGCGCTGACGATTTCCGCCGTGGCGGGAACGGGTGTGCCAAAGGCCCCGCGCCCGATCACATCGGCATTGATGATCGCCATGATACCTAGCGTGCCAAGGCCACCAATCGCGGCCAAGGCCAATGTCACCCGGTTCAGCCACAGGACCACCGGGCCGCCCGGAAGACCGGGCGGCTGGTTTGCGTCAGTTGCGTCGGTCACTCGGCTGTCCAGTCCCGTGCGTGCTCGATCCCGGCTTCCTTGGACAGGCGCATGTAGGTCTCCAGCACCTCGGTCCCCGGCTTGCCTTCGCTATCCAGCTTGGCCGCCCATTCGCGCGCGATGTTCGGCAGCTTCTGCGCATAGGCGCTGCGCTGTTCATCCGACAATTCGCTAATGGTTGCGCCGCCCTCAACCGCCTTGGCCAGAGAGGCCTCACCACCTTCTTTGTACGAATTCGCCGCGATGTCGCGGTATTCGTCGGCAACCTCCTGGATCACCTGCTGCACGTCTTCGGGCAGCGAATTCCACGTATCAAGGTTCACCGTCAGGGCAGAGGCATACTGCGCCCCAAAGTTGATCTTGGTGATATACGGCGCGACTTCGTAGAACTTGTAAGGTGCGACCACGGATTCAAACGTCATGATCCCGTTGTATAGCCCTGTGGACATCGAATTATAGAAATCCGGCAAGGCACCCGCGACCGGCGTCGCATCGACACCCTTCAGCCAGTTCAAAGCCAGACCCGCAGTCCCGATCTTGTGTCCGTCCAGATCCTCGACCGTCTCGATCGGGAACTTGGTGACGAAATGGTAGGTGTCGATCCCCACCGGGGCCAGAACCTTCTGACCGTTATCGGCCCAGGCCTGATCCATCGCCGGGATTTCGGCATACAGCTTGTCGATGACCTCCATTACCTTCAGCAGATCGTCGGTCCCGAACGGCGTGATATAGGTGATCTGATCCAAGGGCAGCTTGTCCCCTTCGAATAGCTGCGGGACATAACCGAATTCGGCCACGCCGCTTTCCACCGCTTCCAACACACCGGTCGGCGGGGCAACGGCGCCCGCATAAGCTTCGGTCCAGTTGATCGTATGGCCCAGCTCGGCCACGCGCTTGCTGACTTCCGGCACGAAATGCGTGCTGATGGCGGACACGCCCTTGGTCAGCGGCGGGTGGCCCGCGATGACGGTAAAGTTCCAGGTTTCGGCCGCCACGGGCATCGCCGCCAGCGTCAGAATGCCCGCAAGGGCGGTTGTCGTGTACTTAGTCATTTATTCCTCCTCCCAAAGGTGTTGTGTGCGCTGGCCCGCTCCCCCGGCCCAGCCTGATGGTTTAAGGGCTGGCTGGCGGCACGGGCCCCAGTGAGGCCACCAGAAACGCCACCAGCTGATCCTTGAATTCCTTGCGATCCTCCGGATTCACCAGCCCTTCGGACAGCCGCGCCATGCGCCCGTCCCGCGCCTGATCGCTCAGGCTCATCATCACGGCGCCCACCATCAGGTGATAGCGCCAGTGGATTTCGTTTTCCCGCAGATGAGGCGCGGCCCGCCGCATGAACGCCATGTATTGCCGCGCGAACCCATCGAGTTCTTCGCTCACAATCGCCCGCGTCCATTCCGTTGGCCGCACGCGATGCTGCAACACCAGATGCGCCAAGAGCACGCCCGTCCGCGGCGTATCGTCATTGACGTAGGCATCCACGAACGCCTCTACGATTTCCCCCAGATTGGGCTCCCTGCCCTCTGCCTTGGCGCGCTCATCAATCCGCGCAAGCGAGTTCAATCGCCGCTCCACCGTCCTGCGCGCCACGTCGCGGAACACGTCCAGCGTCAGGTTGTCCTTATTGCCAAAGTGATAATTCACCGCAGCCATGTTCACCCCGGCCCTCTCGGCCAGCGACCGGGTGGTCACCCCATCGATGCCATGTTCGGCATAAAGCTCCTCTGCCACGGCGCGGATGGCACCACGTGTGGCGGACTTGGGCGAGGACGGTTGATTCAAGCGCATGCTTGAAACGTATGTTTGAAACGGGCGCTTTGTAAATGACACAGATTGTGTCGGCCCATAAAAAACGCCCAAAACGTTAACTGACGTTAACAATGAAAAGGCTCAAAAGGCTTATTTTGTTGGGTATGGCGAAAAAGGCAGCGCGGCGGGCTACGTGTGATTTTCTGCAACTAATAGGCCATTTGGTCCAACATACCGACGCAGCAGACGGCCCAATAACCGCGCTATGCAACTTGAGGTTCCCCCCACCCGCCACAACAGGTAAACCCGTCAAAAGTTAACCCATCCAGCCGATCCTCCGATGACTCGGCCACCGCAGCAGGAGTTTCACGTGACCAAAAAAGCGTTGATCACGGGCGTCACTGGCCAAGACGGATCGTACCTTGCCGAATTCCTGCTGGAAAAAGGCTACGAAGTGCATGGCATCAAACGCCGCGCCTCGTCCTTTAACACGCAGCGCGTGGACCACATTTTCGAAGACCCGCACGTCAAGAACGCCAGCTTCAAACTGCATTACGGCGATCTGACCGACACCTCGAACCTGACGCGCATCATCGCGGAAATCCAACCCGACGAGGTCTATAACCTCGGCGCACAATCCCACGTCGCAGTTAGCTTTGAATCGCCCGAATACACCGCCGACGTCGACGCCATGGGCACCCTGCGCCTGCTAGAGGCGATCCGCTTCCTCGGCCTCGAAAAAAAGACCAAGTTCTACCAAGCCTCGACCTCGGAACTCTACGGTCTGGTGCAGGAAACCCCGCAGCGCGAAACCACGCCGTTCTACCCCCGTAGCCCCTATGCGGTGGCCAAGCTCTACAGCTATTGGATCTGTATCAACTACCGCGAAGCCTACGGCATGTACGCCTGCAACGGCATCCTGTTTAACCACGAATCTCCTCGCCGCGGCGAAACCTTCGTCACCCGTAAAATCACCCGTGGTTTGGCGAATATCGCCCAAGGGTTGGAGCCTTGCCTCTACATGGGCAACATCGACGCGCTGCGCGATTGGGGCCACGCCAAGGATTATGTCCGTATGCAGTGGATGATGCTGCAACAGGACGAACCCGACGATTTCGTCATCGCCACCGGCGTGCAACATTCCGTCCGCGAATTCATCCATTGGTCGGCGCAGGAACTGGGCATCACCCTGCGGTTCGAAGGCACCGGTGTGGACGAAGTCGGGATTATCGACGCGATCGACGGCGACATGGCCCCCGGCGTCAATGTCGGCGACACCATCCTGCGGATCGACCCGCGTTACTTCCGCCCGACTGAGGTTGAAACGCTTCTGGGCGATCCCAGCAAGGCGCAGCAAAAACTGGGCTGGACGCCGGAAATCACCGCACAGGAAATGTGTGCAGAAATGGTCGCCGAAGACCTCAAGGCCGCCCGCCGTGCACGCCTGTTGATGGACCACGGCCACGGCTCGGGCCTGTCGCGTGAGGATGGCAACCGGTGAACGACGCAACCCCCAAACGCCTGTTCCTGACTGGCGGCGGCGGTATGGTCGGCCGCAACGTGCAGGCGCACCCCGCCGCCTCCGAATGGGACATCCACGCCCCCACCCGGGCCGAGCTGGACCTGACGCACCCGCAGGCCGTCGCGACCTACATCGCCGACCTACAGCCCGACGTGATTATCCACGCCGCGGGCCGTGTCGGCGGCATCCACGCCAATATGGCGAACCCTGTCGCCTTCTTGGACGACAACACCCTGATGGGCCGCAACGTGATCATGGGCGCGCGTCAGGCCGGGGTGCGCAAGCTGATCAACCTCGGCTCGACCTGCATGTACCCGCGCGAGGCGGAAAACCCGCTGCGCGAAGAAATGATCCTAACCGCCCCGTTAGAGCCAACTAACGAAGGCTACGCGCTGGCCAAAATCCTGGCGATGCGCCTGTGTCAGTACATCCGTCAGGAAGACCCGGACGCCCTGTACAAGACCCTGATCCCCTGTAACCTCTACGGGCTTTACGACAGCTTTGATCCGCAGCGATCTCACCTTCTGCCCGCGATCATTCACAAGGTGCATCAGGCCCGTGAAACCGGCGATCAAACGGTCGAGATCTGGGGCGACGGCACCGCCCGGCGCGAATTCATGTTCGCGGGCGATCTGGCTGATGCCATCTGGAACGCCGTCCGCGATATCGATGAAATCCCCGACTTGATGAACATCGGTCTTGGCCACGATTATTCGATCAACGATTACTACTCCGCCGTGGCGCAGGTGATCGGCTGGCAGGGCGATTTTGACCACGACCTGTCCAAACCGACCGGCATGAAGCAGAAACTATGTTCCGTCGCGCGCCAGACCGATTGGGGCTGGTCCGCACCGACCACCCTGCGCGACGGGATCGAACAAACCTATAAACACTATCTGGAGATCAGCGGCTCATGAGCGCGAAGTACCCCCTGGCCACCTCCACCTGGGATCAGGCGGAATACGACGCCATCAACCGCGTTGTCGCGTCCGACATGTTCTCCATGGGCCCCGAGGTCCGGGCGTTCGAGACCGAATTCGCCGCCTACTTCGGGTCGAAATACGCCGTCATGGTGAACTCCGGCAGTTCTGCCAACCTGCTGATGACCGCCGCGCTGTGCTTTACGAAGAACGACAGGCTCAAACTGACCGCTGGCGATGAAATCATCGTACCCGCCGTTAGCTGGTCCACGACCTACTACCCCTTGGGCCAATACGGCCTGCACATGAAGTTCGTCGACATCGACCGCGCCACGCTGAACTATGATCTCGATGCCCTGCGCGACGCCGTAACGGACAAAACCCGCGCGATCATGGTGGTGAACCTTCTTGGAAATCCAAATGATTTCAACGCGATAAACGATATTATCGCAGGCCGCGATATCGTCGTGATCGAAGACAACTGCGAATCCATGGGGGCCACGTTCGACGGCCGTAAGGCCGGTACCTTCGGCATCATGGGCAGCTTTTCCACCTTCTTCTCGCACCATATCTCGACCATGGAAGGCGGCGTCGTCGTCACCGACGATGAAGAGCTTTACCACGTCATGCTGTCCCTGCGCGCCCACGGCTGGACGCGCAACCTACCCGACCAGAACCACGTGACCGGCACCAAAAGCGACGACCCGTTCGAAGAAAGCTTCCGTTTCGTCCTACCCGGCTACAACCTCCGCCCGCTGGAAATGTCGGGCGCCATCGGCCGCGAACAGATCGCCAAACTCGATGGCCTGATCGCGGGGCGTCGTGCGAATGGCAAACTGGCGCAAGACGCGCTGTCGGATCATCCGTTGTTTATAATCCAACAGGAAACTGGCCAAAGCAGCTGGTTCGGCTTTTCGCTGGTTCTGCGCCCCGACGCCGGGATGGACCGCCCTGCCCTGGTCGACAAGCTGAAAGCCCTCGGCTTTGAATGCCGCCCCATCGTGGCCGGGAACTTCGCAAAGAACGAGGTGATGAAGTATTTCGAACACTCGATCCACGATGCACTGACCAACGCTGATTACATCGACCGGAACGGGTTGTTCGTCGGGAACCATCACTATCCTATCAGCGAGGCGATCGACGCGCTGAAAGGCCTTTCAACCTAAGTCACAGGTTCGACGCGAAGGACGGATCAGACCCCGGTCTGATCCAATTCCTGCACGTGGTATCCATCCACTCGCGTGGCCACCAAGCGGCGCAGCCTGACCTTGTCCGCCGCGTCAATGCTGGCCTGCAGCTCTTTAAGCATCGAAACGACCTCGATCTGACTTAGCATCGCCTCCTGAGCCCGCAGGATTTTCTCATGAGGCGTCGGGATCAGGCTGTCATCGTCGATCAAAAGCTCTTCGTAGAGCTTTTCGCCCGGTCGCAGCCCGGTCACCTTGATCTCGATATCCCCCTCACCCGTCACCGGGTCCTTCACCGTCCGACCGGAG
>NZ_JBJGSF010000012.1:0-36758 GCF_045763785.1 Pseudooceanicola aestuariicola
CCGTGTGGGGGCACCACCAATCAATTCAGCCATAATCAACCCCGCGCAAAACGGCGCATTTTAAGGGGTTTTGCTGCCCGCCTTGCGCATTGTGGATTGCCCTGACGCAAATTTGCGCGTTTTAATCCCCCAAAAATCACGCATCGTGGGGGATTTCTTGGCAACTATCTCGAAACATGGCGATCGGTGGCGTGCGCAGATTCAGCGGCGCGGCGTGCGCAAATCCAAGATATTCGCGCTGAAACGTGAGGCGCAGGACTGGGCGAACGAACAAGAGGCGGCGATTCTTGGCGGGGCCAAGGTTGCTGCACGGATGACCTTTGGCGATCTGCTGGCCCGCTATGGGGCCGAGGTGTCACCGACCAAACGCGGCGAACAATGGGAAGTAATACGCCTGGCCAAGATCGCGCGCGATCGCATCGGGGCGGTGCAGCTGGGCGATCTGTCGGCGGCGGATTTCGCGGATTGGCGGGATCGACGGTTGCGAGAGGTCGCGCCAAGTTCTGTGCGCCGCGAAATGAACCTGTTAGGGTCTGTGCTGTCTGTCGCCCGCGATGAATGGGGGGTGATCGGTGCATCGCCCATGAAGGGCGTGAGGAAGCCGAAAGAGCCGCCATCGCGCGAACGGCTTGTCACGCAGGATGAATTGGATCGCATGGCCTATGTCGCGGGCGATGATCTGAAACGAGCATCTGCGCGGGCCTATGCGGCGTTTCTGTTCGCGATCGAAACCGCTATGCGGGCAGGCGAGATTGTCGGGCTGACATCGGCGTCGGTGGATGTCGACCAGCGCGTTGCGCAGCTGGCGATGACAAAGAACGGCAGGGCGCGGGCGGTGCCGCTGTCTGCGCGGGCGATAGAGATTTGGCAATCGCTGCCAAGCGATGACTTTGCCCTGTCATCGCGGCAGCTGGATGCGTTGTTTCGGCGGGTGCGCGATCGGGCCATGGTGGATGACCTGGTGTTTCACGACAGCCGCCACACGGCGATTACGCGGCTGGCGCAAAAGTTGCATCCAATGGACCTGGCGCGGATGGTTGGGCATACCGATCTGAAAATGCTGTTGCGATACTACGATGAAAGCGCGGCGGATATTGCGAAGCGATTAGGCTAATCGGGGGTTAGTTGGAAAGTTTCAGGATCGGGCCGAGCCAAGGCGATTGAGCGACGTGTTCTGCGACCGTGATTGTCGGCTCGGAGCGTAGTTCCTCGATCGCCCTGGACTGCTGATCAAGCGCGGCGGCCGCGCGGATCAGAAGCGGGTCGCCGCCGTCCGTCTCATAAGCGCGAATGCGCAATCGCTCTGCATAGGTGAGTGACATGGTCGCCTCCGGGGTTAGCTGGAATGTTTCGGAACGTTGGCTGGGGCGAACAAACGGACCGATTTGATTTCGGCGGCATACTCCATAAAAGGCCAATCAATGTCGGCGTCGATATAGGCCGCGTATTTCGCCGCTGACCGGCTTTGCGCGCTGACGATGCTGCATCCGTCGTGATGCCGGAAGGTGATTGCGTAGCGCGCCGGGATCACGAGGTTTGAACGCATGTGATCGACCAGCGCGCGCTGCCCCGCTTTCGTGACGTGGAAGTAGACCATCCCGAATTTTTCGGTGCCGTTCGTCCAATGCGGCGACGCGCGCATCCGGTCTGCGGTGTTGCTGTTTGGGCTGGCCGCGAAGTAGTTGCGGTACGTTTCTCCCAAGACTTCATCCGGCCACGGACACCCAAGAGCGTGGTGTAGTTCGTGGAAGTGCTTATCCTCGATCCTGACGTCGCACTTTTGCATGGTCGCCTCCGGGCGTTTTCTGGAATTACATCGAACAGACGCGGCAAGCGCCTGTCATGGTGCGGCGTTCACCGCGAAACATATCAATTTGCTGGACGGTTCGGGGGGGCACTCGCCCCTTCTCAAATTCTTTTCGGAGATCTGCGAGGGCGGCTGGCCAAGTGTCTCGGCTGGCGTTTCGCAGCGTGTATTGCTTGCCGTGCAACTCGGAAATCCATACCTCAATCTGAACGCCCTCTTCGAACAGGTCCGGGTGCAGTTTCCAGAGGCGCCACCACTCGCCTAGCGTCTGGTGGTAACAGATGGCGCAATCGGTCCTGGCCGGAATGACTACGCCGCGATCATCCAAGAATTGCCAAACGTCGGCTTCGTTCATCCCCGCTTCTCGCAACGGAAACCGCAGGGTGATCCCGTTGCCCTGCTGAAAAACCATGCCCTGCCGTTCCTCTTCGTCGGCGCGCAGTCCAACGTAGGAAACGCACGGGGTTTGTTGGCCGAGCCAGCGATAGTACGGTTCCAGCTTCATTTTCCGCGTACACCAGCGGGCGCGCGGGTTCGGGAGCATCCGCTCGATCTTGGTCTTTTCGATCAGCCCGATGCCAATGGATACCGGAAGAATAGGTGCTTCGAGCAGGTCACGCAGCTTAACGATGTGGTCCAGCATATCGGGTAGTTCGTTGCCTGTCGGCGTCCAGACATACTGATAGTCGCGTGGCTCATTCTCCTTGAGCCACAGCGCCATCGCGGTGCTGTCTTTTCCTCCTGATAGGGCGACGATGTGCTGCATCCGATCCTCGGGGGATTACTGGAAAAACAGAATTGTGACCCAAAGCACCTTGCAGCCGATGTGCAGGGCTTGGTCGATGTTGACGGCCCGGTGGCCTGATCCGAACGCGCCGTCGCTCTTGAGGTAGTCGATCACGAAATGCACCAGCGTTTCGGCAAGACCCAACCAGATCGACCCGCTGATGATCCCCACAAAGCCGCCGTGGATCACGGAATG
This sequence comes from Pseudooceanicola aestuariicola, assembly GCF_045763785.1. Lineage (NCBI taxonomy): Bacteria > Pseudomonadati > Pseudomonadota > Alphaproteobacteria > Rhodobacterales > Paracoccaceae > Pseudooceanicola > Pseudooceanicola aestuariicola. Next base: position 2,790 of record NZ_JBJGSF010000012.1, read on the forward strand.
AGCGGCGAGAGATTGATACCAAGGGTATCCGCTCGGATGCGGGTCACGGTGGCTTTTCGTCGTGGCGATCCAAGTCGCCTGCACCGGGTAGTCGGCCAGCGCGTGCGCAAAGATCAGAAGGGCCAAGGTTTCGAGCATGTCGCCTCCGGCGTTTGTTGAAAATCAGTTCACAAGGATCGCGTAGACTTCGACCGGATCGGGGCCGAAATGCGGGTGCGTGATTTTAGTTTTGCGAAACCCGCGCCACGGGCGGCGCAGGTGGCGGGCGGTGTCGGTTTTGGCCGGATAGCCGCGCGTTAGGTTGATCGCGTCATAAGTTCGGCCCGCAAGGCGTTTGGTCCAGTATGGCGTCACTAGGCGATATTCTTCTGATTTTTCGCCGCTTTTAATCTGGTCGAAGAACACGCCTTTCAAGGGAATGTGCAGCGTGGTCATCGCCGTGCCTTCACGCGCCGGTTCGATCCGGTGCCGCGTTCCGTCCATTCGCCTTTGTCAACGCGGCGGTTGATCGTGCTGATGCTGACGCCTTCCGACTCTGCGGCCTCTTTTACAGTCATCCATCCGGGTTCCGGCGACAGCTGCCGCACCAGGTCGGTCAGCTGTGCGATCTGCGTTTCGAGGCGGGCGACATCATCGGTCGTGGCAAGATTGCTGGTCATTGTCATTCCATCCGGTCTGTCCATCGCTGGACCCTGACGGGCAGGATCCAGAAAAAGGCATCCGGCCTTTTGGTTAGCCGCGTTCGGGGGTGCCCTGATGTTTGGTCGAGAACTGAATTTCAGTTTCGCCCGTGTCGCGGTTCGTCTTGGCGCTAATTTCCGAGGTTTCCGACACCTGAAAATGCCGCGACATGGCCAGCAGCTGCGACAGGGTGCCGAACTTGCCATCAATCCGCAGGGCGGTTTCGATCAGGTCGTTTTCCCAAGGCTGGTTTTTGGCGTCTGGTTTTCGGTTGATGATCGCGGGCGTGGGCTGCAAGATTTCGTGGGCGTGCGATTCAATAAATTCGCCCATGTCATCCTTGGACATCATCACGCCATCAATTTGCATCCAGGCCTGCCATTCCTTCGACAGCGGGAACACATATTTGGCGCGGTGCTGACAGTGGCGGGCCGTGTCATCGCCTTTGTCGGGATCGATGTTTGGGGCGCCTTCCGCGTGATAATCGGCAATGCAGGTTAGGCTAGGCGACTGCATGGACGGGTCGGCATACATCACCGATGTGTCGCCTTTGAAGCGATTGGCCCATGCGATCAGGCTGTCTAGGTCTTTCATTTCGGCGGTGCCCTTGCGCGCATAGGGTTTGTGCCGCTGTGCTGCCGCGTGGATGGCGTCGGTCAGATTATGCAGGTTGCGGCCATCGGGCAGGGTGATCAGGTGCGTTTTGGCCAGCGCCGGGGCATCGGGCGTTGCGATTGTGTCGTGGTGGTCCAGTTCACGCAACACGTCGCGGATCACCTGGGCCGAGGATTCCGGCATATGTTCGGTTTCGAAATTTGACATGGTGGTTTTCCTTTTGGGTGGATTTGGGGATCGATCGGCGCGGGTTACGCCTGGTGGACTTCGCCCGTTTCCGGGTCATGCGGGGTGACATCGCGCACGCCGCCGTGCATCCGTTTCATCATCGGACTCATCAGGCTCATCTGCCCGTCAGCGTCGACATATGCGCCCGCGCTGGACGATGGTTTTTTCGGGGCCTTGAAATCGGCGTTGGCGGTCATGGTCAGATCGCCCACGCGGTTCAGTTCGTAGCTGACGGAAATCGTGAACCCGCCTTTGGCGTTTTTGTGGGAATATTCTTCCATGTGGTCCTGCATGTCGGTCAGCATCTTTTTGTGATCGCGCATGAAGGCCGACAGAAATTCGCCGCCGTTGAACAGGGTGAACAGCTGCTGAATGTCGTGGATCGAATAGGGGTCATGCGGGTGGGTGTCGGTGTTCACGGGTCGTGTCCTTTCGGGTTGGTGGGTTAGCGTTGCGGGGCGATGCGCCCGGCCCATGCGTCAAATTCGGTGCGCAGGGCGTCGAATACGCGGGCCGCGATCGGGTCGGTGTCGAGGTTGCGGCGGCTGTGCACGCCGCAGACGGTGCGCAGATAGTCGGCGGTTTGCGCCTGATCGAACTGCTGGCCGGGCTGGCCCGATCGCATCGCGGCATATCGTTGAAAGGCGATGTCGTTGCAGAGGATCCCGGCGCGGCGGGCCAGCGGATTAGGGTGGGCGGTCATGCTGTGCTCCCCGGTTTCGAGTTCAGAATATCGACCGCCGCGAAAATCTTGTTCATCGCAGTGTTGCGGCGGGCCAGTGCATCCGCGCGGGATGCGTCGGTTGCGTTGGGGTCGTAGATGTCGGCGGTCGCGCGCAGGTAGGCTGTGCAGGCGTCCGCGTCGAGTTCGGCCATTTCGTCAAGCCAGGTCGTCATCCCGTAAGACACGAATGTTGCGCCGGTGATCCGCAGGGATTGCGTCGCAACTTCTGTGGCGCGGATCAGGATTTCGCCCACGGCGGTTTGCATCGCGAATTGCGTTTCGCGATCAGGCCGGATCACGGGTTTGCGGGGGTCGATCATGCGGCTTGCCTTTCGATGTGGTCGCCCCATTGCTGCGCAGCAGCTGCGGCGATGCCGGGGTAGGTGGCGCTGCGGATTTTCCAGCGATCGGCACCGGGCGGGCAGCGATGCACCGCCGACCAGCGTTTGTGATCCGGCGTGCCGGGCTTGGGCGGGGTCAAGCGGTTGGTCGCGACCAGCGGCGGCAGGTCGTTCAAATAGAAGCTGGTGGCCTTGAACGCGGGATTTCCGAAATGCCACGGCTGGACCGTTTGCGCGGCGGGCTGAAAATTTTTGATCCGGGTTTTGGCGTGCGGGTGCATCACCGGATTTTCAATCGCCCGATGCGGAATCGGGGCGTTCCAGCAATCCGAGAACAGGGCAGCGCCCTGATCCAGATGGTTCCACATGATCGCAAGGCGCTGCTGTTTATCCAGATCGGGCCAAGCGGCGATTTCAGCGGGTGTGGCGTCACGCGGCGGGTTTTTGGGTGGGTCGATCAGCCAACGCAAGCCGCTGTTGCACAGGCGCGTGCAGGGCGGGTGCATGACGCACAGCAAATCCCATTCCATGCCGATCACGTCCCGGATGTCGCCCTGAATATGGCGATTCGTGGCATCATCGGCGGGCAGCAGATCGCAGGACCATGCGTCAAAGCCCTGATCCAGAAAGGCCCGGCGCATCTGGCCGCTGGTTTCGCAGCCGATCAGAACTTTGATGTCGGCGCGGCGGGATATGGATCGCAGATAAGCAGTCATGCAGCCATTGCCCCCATTTCCAAGGCGGTCGCGCAGGGGTCGGGCAGGTGCCGGAAGGTGGCGCGCATGTTGCGATTGATGTCTGCGACCATGGCGGGCGGCAGCTGGTGCATCCAAAGCCCGGTCACGGCGGATTCGCGCGGGTAGTAGAGCCATCCAAGCTGATGCAGTTCCGCAAGAAACGCGGTCGCGGTCAGGGCGTCGGTCGGTGTCGTGAAAGTGACCGCCGGGCATTCGGGCCGGGTCGTGCCGCCGGGGCAGGCGCAATCTGGCAGATACGGGCAGTCGAGGCTGGCGCGCGTGGTCATGATCAGCCCCACACAATCCATGCGAACAGCAAGATGGTCGCGCAGGTCACAAGGTGGGTTGCAAAACGGTATTGGCGGTTATCGCCGCCCCAGAGTTTGAACAGCAGCCATCCGGGTTTGCGGTCATTGTCGGGCATGTGATCGGGCCTTTATCGAGGGTGAAGAAAAGGGCCGGGGTGACGAGCAGATCAACCCCGGCCAAGTGTCCGGTGCAGGACAGCGCCGGATGTTCGGTCAGCCGCTGGCAGTCTGGCGATCGGGTCGCGCGGCCAGCGGGGCAATCGGGGGGTGCACGGTGATAAAGCCATCGGACTCGACCGGAAAAGCGACCTGTTGGGCGGCTTTTTTCCAGTTGCGGATGGTTTCTTCCTCAGTTGCGCCGGATGCGCTGATGCCGTGCAGGCGCATTTCGCACAGATGGCTTGACCAGTTGTCGGTGTCGACCGGGCGCGGGGCGCAGTAGACGCCGCCCGTTTCGATGACTTCGTTGATGATCAGGTCTTTCTGATCATCAGGGCCGAGGCATTCCAGCGATGTCAAAAGCGCCTGCAGTCGATCAGTCATGCGATTTCCCCTTCATCCAGAATGGCGTCGACCAGGCTGTCGAACGCCGCTGTGTCTAGGAGTCGCCGCACCAGTTCGTTCACCGAAATGCCACGCTGATCTGCGGCGGGCTTGAGTTGGTGCAAAATGTCGTTTGGAACCAACACGGTGCGGCCATTTTGTTCGGCAGGCCGTTGCGGGCGGTCGTGGTTTTTTGCGTGTAGGGCAGTCGAAAGCATGGTTGCGCCTTTCATCTTGCGATGGCGCAACATTGCGAAAAACGCAACAAATCGTCAACACCGAAATTGTGCGATAAGCGCAAAATGACGCAATGCCGCGCCAAATCCGCCGATTCGTAATTGCGTTTTGCGGCCTTGACCTGCGGTCAATCCTTCGAAACCGTGCCTCAAATTTTAGCTATTCCTTGGGGGGGGCGTCGTGGCATTTGTCGTTGTTTTGGTCTTGTTCGGTTTGGCCCTTGCTGGGGTCTATATGGTGCTGTTTCGCCGGGGCAGGCGGCGGCAAGGTGTCTGGGTCACGCTGGCGGCGCTGGCGGGGATGCTAGGGGCTATCCTGTGGGATATGGACCGTCAGGCTGTTGCCGATGGCTGGGCGTCGTCTGACGATCGGATCGCGGCGCGTGACGCTGGATTTGATGAGCCGGACGCGTGGCGGGCACATCTGCAGAAAGAAGCCAAAGCGGCTGCAGAACAAGTGCGGAAGGCCGAAGAGGATCAGCGCCGTGCCGGTTTTCACTGTCTGTCAGCGTGGAGCGGCGCGCATCCTGAGTTTGTCGACATGGTGCGTGACCAGCTGCGCGACCCGTCCAGTTTTGAACATGTCGAAACCCGCGTCACGCCGGTTGATGAGGCGGGGCAGCACAATCTGTTTATGACATATCGCGCGGCAAATGGATTCGGTGGGCTGAATGTAGTAATCGCATCAGGGGTTTACGCGACAGACGGTTGCGCTGTTACGCTGGTGTCGCTTGAATAAGGCTGGGGGCGCGGGCGCTGCCGACAATCACGCCAACGATGCATAAGCTCTGATCAATCGGTTCGGGCGGCAGGGTGGGGTCGGCATAAACAAGATGCCCGCCGACGAACCTTGCGGGCGTTATGTTGCCGCTGCGGCTGGTGCGATCTACCAGCACAAGATCGCCCGTCGAGGGCGTCACCTGCGCCAGATCAACCACAATCACATCATTTCGCAACAGGCCAAAGGCCATCAATTCCCGTTGCACAAGAAATGACTCGGTGCGGTTGCGTCCTGGAGCCAGGTACGCGGCCAGGTCCGTCAATGCGGGCGTTGCGGGGGATATGCGGCTGACTATAGGGGTCGCGGTGCTGCTGTCTGGCAGGGGTACGCCGAAGTATTCCAGCAAGCCCGGCATTTCATTGGGCTGCACCTGGCGTTTTCCGGTCAGGATTTTACTTAGTTTCTGCTGGTCGATTCCCATAGCGCGGGCGATACGGGCCTTTTCGCCGCGTGCGTCCGTCAGCCGACGCAGGATCCAGTTGCCATCTATAACGTCGCTCATTTTGTGCAGATGCCCCCATAGCGGGTGCAGCGAATAGGGGTGAAATTCGCACATATCCTTCTTGACAGTATGTTGCGATTAGCGCAACAAATGGCCCTATGTTGGACCCTGCCCGCACAGTCATTGAAAAATTTGGTGGAATCAGCGCCGTGGCGCAGCTGACCGGGCGCGATCGGTCCAGCGTGCAGCGGTGGGGTGTTGCGAAAGAACGCGGCGGAACCGGCGGCATTATTCCCGCAGACCGTCATCACATTCTTTTGGCCGGTGCCCGCCTGAAAGGTATCGACCTGTCGCCCGCTGATTTCGTCGTTGAAGCGCGTATCCAGTTGGCGATGTCTGAACTTGTCGGGCGCGGCATTGGCGCTGCGGCGGGTAAGGATGCGGCCTGATGTGTCAATGTCGATCATGCCGCAAGCGTTGCGCACAAAAACCTTTCCACAAAGCAAATGAGGTTTCCTAATGGCTTACTCCGACTCCAAGGTTGTGCGGGGCATCTATGCATCGCTGGTGCAGGAATTTGGGGGCGGTGAAGCTGTCGCGGCGTTGCTTGGCGTGTCCAAGGCGACGGTTTCCAAGCAATTGAATGAGAACGCCGAAATCGCCTTTGTCCATGTGGCGAAGGTTGAAGACGCTGTGGGCCGCTATCCGCTGACGGACATGTTGGATGATCGACGGGGCGAAGCTGCCAAGGTTGGCGAACGTGCCCGCCTTGCCGAGTTGGTTGGCAAGGAATTGGGCGATGTCCCTGCCGCGCTGGTGCGGCTGGTCGTGGCGGGTGACAAAGACAGCATCCGAAAAGAGGCGCGCGAGGCGATGGAAGCCCTTGAACGCCTGGTGTGCAATCTGGACGCCGACGAATGATCGGCGGTTTGATTTCCCAAATTCGGGGGCGGTTTTCGAAGCACGCCGCCCCACGCTGCGACCAAGGGGCGCGGCGTTTCGAATGGTTCCCCCTTGGTACTGCCTCCCTCGTTGGAACTTGCGGGCGCGTCAAAACCTTCGGGCGTGCCCGCCTTTTTTCCGGGGTGGGGTGTCATGTCTGACATCTGGCAATCCGATGACATACGCGGCGCGATCGCGGCGGGCTGGTTGGTTGTTGGTGCCAGTATAGATCGGGTTTCGAGCCTGGCGGGCAGGCGTCTGGGGTATCTGGCGACAGCTTATCCCGAAACTTGGACCGCGCGGGCCACGCTGCAGCATCTTGGGAATGCTTATTTCTGGTATCAGGAATTCGGGCATTTCGGGGTCAAGACCGTATCGCCTGCATTGTTGGCGGCGATGGTCACGGGGCAGGACGGGTTTTGTGCGGATCAGGCGTCGACCTGGCAAGGCTGGTGTCAGCCTGTTCTGAATGCATCGGGGTTTGTCATCGTTCCGCCCGGCCCGCTGACCCGCGCCTGTCCGCATGTGCAGCGCGATGTCGTCACTGCGTTGTCGGGCAATCGTCGCGTGTTTGTCATGGCCGATGCGGTCGGTGCCCTGGGGGTGCTATGAGAGGATCCCGCCAGATCGCGCAGACCCGCCCGGTGCAGCCCGGCGAATTTGCCGAGGCCGTGGATCCCGCGATGTGCCGGATTCTGTGGTGTGCGGTTCTGCATGAACAATGGCGTTTGGCGCAGGGGGTCGGGTTTCAGGCGACCAGCGCCACGAAACACGCGGCGCGGGTTTGGTTCAAATCCAAGGATTTCGGCATGGTTTGCCATCTGGCCGGATTGGACCCGGCGCAGGTGCTGGCCAGCTACCGCGCGCAGGTCGAAAATCGGGGGGCGGCATGACGATCGAACGCGAAATCACAATCGGGAACATCCGCCTGATCCAGGGCGACATGACGCAGGTTTTGCCAGGTCTGGATCTGCAGGCCGACATGGTTCTGAGCGACCCGCCATATCGCATCGTCAAGGGCGGCAACAAGACAGGCGAAATGCGCGGCTGCATGTCGCGCGATCAATACGACAATTCGGGCGAGTTGTTCCCGATCGTGGAATGGCACGACATGGCCCCGCTGTTTTACAACGCGCTGGCCAAGGATGCCGACGCGGTGGTCATGACATCCGATCGCGAAGGGCACGCGGCGCGCACGGCGCTGCAGGACGCCGGGTTCGGGTTTCACCGAACGCTGATCTGGAACAAGGGCACGGCCACGCCGAACCGCTATTACATGCCCGATTGTGAGTTCGGGTTGTATATGTGGAAGGGCCGCGCGCGCACGATCAGCGATTGTGGCTCCAAGGCGCTGACCCGCTATCCGCACAGCGATGTGTCGCATCTGTATATCCCGAAATCGCATTACGTCGACGGACGCCGCCCGGCAGGCCATCCGACCGAAAAGCCTGTTGGGCTGCTGCGCAAATGGCTGACCAATTCGACCGATGCGGGCGGGCTGGTGCTGGATCCCTTCTTTGGGTCGGGCAGCACGCTGGTGGCAGCGGCGTTGTCGGGCCGTGCGGCGGTCGGGATCGAGTTAAACCCGATGTGGTTTGACGTTGCGGTCGCACGGGTGCGTGAGGCGGTCGAGGCGGCGCAATTTGACCTTTTTGAAAATCGCCCTGACAGCGCGGTGCAGGGGGCTTTGCAAGTATGACCCTGCTGAAACCCTGCAGTAAAAATGGCGTGGCACGGCATTTCCCGGTCGAGGATTTCCGCACCTACGCTGACCCGGAACTGTCGCGATCGGCCCCTTGGGTCGAGGGTGTTTGTTTCCTGCCCGAATGCGGGCGCGTCTTTTCCCCGTCGCGGTCGTGGCAAATTTACTGCTGCGCGGGGTGCGAGGCCAAGGGAAAGGCCGAATTGCGGCGCTATGGGCACAAGGCGGCGCTGGCGCTGCTGACCTGGCGCATGGGCAAATATGAAACCAACGACCCGGCGGTGCAGGCGACTGCGCGCGCAGCCCGGCGATTTGTCACGCATGTGCAATCGTCTTGGCTGGCCGATCGACAGGCGCGGGCAGAATTGAGGGGGCAGGGATGACTGAACCGCAGCTGCGCATCGTGGATCCATCAGATCGCCCGCTGTATCCGATCAGCGCGACCGACCGTCTGGACAGTCACTATTTCCTGCAATGGAACCTGAAACGCTGGCGCGGGTCGGATTTCCGGCGTCACGGCTATGCCGATCCAGAGGTCGGTTTCTTTGGCCGCGAATTGTTCGATCTGGCGCAGGATGAAACCCCGATCGGCACGCTGCCGAAAGAGGATGAGGCGCTGGCCTTCCTGCTGCGTCTGCCGATCAGCCGATGGTTGGAACTGCGCGCGCGCACGGTGTCGCCGCTGCATGGCTGGCATGAAGTGATTTGCGACAATGACCAGGTGCGGCTGGCGCATCCTGTCGTGACCGAAGTGGCGATCGCGGCGATGGACTCGCGCAAGAAGAACGACGCAAAGAACGCTGACGACCGGATGCGCAAGCGTCTGCAGACAATCGCCATGCACCTACGACAGAACATCCCAGGCGCGTCCCGTTTGGCTGAGAACGAAGAATATTTGAACAAGATCAGCGATTGGGTCGAGGCACGCTATCCCGGCGGCAGCGCCACGCAAAAGCGCATCACAGAGGCATTGAATGACCTGTCACAGCGTCCCTGATCCCGCCCTTGAAAGCCGCGCCAAATCTTCCGCCGGAAGAAATGAAAATTTTTGTGGAGGATTTTGGAAGTTTTTATTTTTTTCAAAAACCGCGCGGCTGAAAGGAAAAGAGAAGAAATCATAAGAAAAGAAAAACGCAGGTTTCGCCAAATATCGACCGTCACGCCTGGGGATAAGCGGGCACCAGTTGCAGGGGAAAAACATGGAAGGCGAAGAACTAAGGCAAGGCAAGGCGCGGGTCAGGGCCATCCTGATCGACCCATTGGAACGCCGGGGCATGAAGCGGAAACGCAATGTCAGCCAAGATGATCACGCACGTTTCTTAGACGGGTTGTCGGCGCGTCTGGCCTATATGGCCGAGGATCGATTGGCGGCGCTGGCCGAGGTTGTTGAACGCATGGCCACGGGCAAGCTGCAGGACATCTGGCCAAGTGAAGTGACGATCATCAACAACGCCCGGCGACTGCAGGCCCCGCCCGTGTCGCAGTCGCGCCTGGTGCGTACCTATCTGCAGTCAGCTGCGGGCGATGCAGCCGAGGCGGGCGGCTATCTGGTCGAACTGATGGCGTATCTGAAACGGGTCGGCAACGTGCCCGGTCAGTACGCTATGGACACGATCAGGAAAGAGGCTGACGACAACGCGCGGATGATCGAGCGGGTGACGATCGAACGAAAGCAGGGCAGGGCCAGCCCGCAGGATTTGCGGTTGATGCAGGATTACATGGCGGCGCTGCAGCTGTGCCTGGATATCCGCGCGGCCAAGGTCAAAGGGGAAGCGGCATGACCAGACATCAACGCATTGCGGCATTCGTCGGGCGTATCGAACGGGGCGAGGTCGAGGGCGTCACGACCGAAGCCGACCGCATCGCGGCGGTCAAGGACATGGGCGCATTGCCGCCGACCGTGGGGCCGGATGTGCAACAGACAGCGGCGCGGGGTCCGGTGCGCGTGTTCGACATGATCGGTCCGCACCCGGTGGGTGAAAACGGTGTCGAGTATGGGCCAGCCGGTCATCGGGGCCGCAAGACGGTGCAGCTGGCCGATGCCTTTGATGTCATGGCGGCACGGGCGGCGGCGCGCGGCGCAGGATCCCCGTTTACGGCGGAACAGATCGGCATGGGTCGTTTCTATCGCAACCTGGTTGAACGCTATGAAAGCGCGGGAATGCGCGCGTCATCTATGGATGCGACCACGCGCGGCGGCGGTGGGCCTGACGGGTTCATGGACGCGCTGCTGGCCGATCGGCAGCGCATCATGATCATCCGGCGGCGCATTGGCGATGGTGTGGCTTTGTCCATGCGCAAGGTCAGGCCATCGCGTCGGGCTACGCGCGGCACGACGCGCAGCGTGATCCTGGACCGGCGCGCGGTGGATGCGATCTGTCTGCAGGAAGCGACCTTGACGGATGTGTTGCGCGCCCACGGCTGGGCGGCAAACGGCACCAACTTCAAGGCGCTGACCCGTGCTGTCGGGCGAACGCTGGAACGCATGGCGGGGCCGATGCGCGGTCAGCCGGACCATTCGTTCACGTCCGATTTTGCGCGGTCTATCTGGGATGCGGCCAATGGTTCGGGTGATTCCGATACGGGCGATGCTAAATAACTGAACAGCAACAAGGGTTTGCAAGAAAAAGTTTGACGCTTTAGTCTTCGCGGCCTTACCAAATGTTCATCGTCAAGAAGAACGCCCAAGGGAAACCCTGGGCGTTTTTGCGTTGGAGTGTTTGGGGAACCCAAGCTGAAAGGGATGGTCATGTAATGCGCAAGCTATGCGCGGCACCAGGCTGCGAGGCGTTGGCGGTTCAGGGTCAGGCACGATGCCAAGACTGCCTGAACCGTCAGGCCGACCGCAGGCAGCAGCGCAAGGCAGCGATCAATCAGGCCCCCCACGTCATCGCTGCCCGCGCGCTTTACGCCGACCAACGATGGCAGACAGCGGCGCGACAGTTTCTTGAACGTCACCCGCTGTGCGTCGATTGCGCCGACCTTGGCGCGGTCGTTGCTGCGACGGATGTGGATCACATCACGCCCCACAAGGGCGATCGAAAGTTATTTTGGGACAGGTCGAACTGGCAGGCGCTGTGCCATGCCTGTCACAGCCGCAAGACCGCCCGCGAGGTCTGGCACCAGCCCACCGGGGGTGGGTCAAAAATCAAAGGGATACCGTCCTGACCGGCGGCCATACCTTTCTTTTTGTGCGGGGGGAATTGGGGAAAAAAGCCCATGGGTTCGAATTGGGCAATGATCATATTTCATGGGGATGATCATTTCAAAGCTGGCCGGGCGGCTGACCCTACCCCGGATTTTTTGCAACCTTGAAAGGGGAAAGACATGAAAGGTGCCAAGCCCAAAGTCACCAACGTCATCCCCATGAAGGGGAACGCGCCAAAGCCCGTGCCGCCTGCGCCCGATCTGATGAGCGAGGGCGGCAAAAAGGTTTGGGACCGTCTGGCCCCGGAAATGGTGCAGCGCGATCGGCTGGAGCCACATTACGAGGATATGTTCGCGGCCTATTGCGAGGCGGTCGCGGATTTCATCGAACTGACCAGCAATATCGCAGTCACGGGGCGGACGTACACGGTCGAAACGCGCAACGGGTTGCAGCAGAAAAAAACATCTGACTGGCAGTCGCGCCAGGATGCTTTGGGCAACATGACCCGGCTAGGGGCGATGTTCGGCATGACGCCAGTGGACGACGCCAGGCTGTCCGCTGGCGGTCAGATGGACCTGTTCGCAGAAATTGAGCGCAAGTTGCGTGGAACCGATTGATCACCCTGTCAGCCAATATGCGCTGCAGGTTTTAGAAGGGGAGATCGTCACCGGGCCGTTGGTGCGTATGGCGTGCGAACGGCATCTGCTGGATCTGGAAACGGGCGCAGATCGGGGCCTTTATTTCGACTGCCAAGCGGCCAGCATGGTCAACAATTTCGCGGGCCTGATCCGGCACACGACCGGGCCGATGGCCGGGGCCGCGCTGCAGCTGCAGCCGTGGCAGGTTTTCCGGCATGGGTCGGTGTTCGGGTGGAAGCGTCGGGAAACCGGGTTGCGCCGGTTCCGATCGACCTATCACCAGGTCGGAAAGAAGAACGGAAAGACGACCGACACGGCGGTGCCCATGCTGTTCACGCAGCTGTTCGATGGCGAGGGTGCGCCGCAGGGGTATTGCGCGGCGACGACCCGCGATCAGGCCAGTCTGCTGTTCAACGAAATGAAGCGGATGATTACCGGATCACCGCACCTGTCGCAGCTGATGAATGTCTACAAGACACAGATTCAGTCACCGCGAACAAACGGATTTATTGCGGCGCTTAGTCGTGACGGGAACAGCGCGGACGGGATCAACCCGCATTTTGCGGCGCGGGATGAGGTGCACCGCTGGACCGATCGGGAACTGGCAGACGTTGTGACCAATTCGATGCTGGCGCGGTCGCAGCCGATCGACTGGGCGATCACGACCGCCGGGGCCGATCGCGCGTCATTGTGTGGCGAGATTCGCGGGTACGCGGAACGGGTGCTGCGCGGCGATGTGACGGATGACAGTTTTTTCGGCTACGTGGCGGAACCGCCAGAGGATGCCGACCCAAGCGACCCGGCGACCTGGTACATGGGCAACCCGAATTTGGGGGTTGCCTTCACTGAAATGGATTTCAAGCGGATCCATGATGAGGCGCAGGCGATCCGGGGCAAGATGCCGAACTTTCGCCGGTTGCATCTGAACCTTTGGACGGAAGGCGCGCAAAGCTGGATTGGCCGTGACATCTGGGATCATGGCATGGCCGCTGCGCCGTTCGACATCGAAAGCCTGTTTGGGCGCAAGGCATGGGTCGCGCTGGACCTGAGCCGCACAACGGATTTGACAGCCATCGTGATCGCGGTGCCGATCGACGGGCTGATTTACCTGGTGACGTTTTCGTTCATTGCCGAGGGGCCGAACGGCAAAGGGTTCATCCAACGGGCGCAGTCGGAAAACCGCGATTATGTCGCCTGGCGGGATGACGGTTGGTTGGAAGTGCACCGGGGCGGGTCGATTGATGAGGATCAGATCATTGAGCGCATGAAGTGGATCCGCGCCAAGTTTGATCTGCAGGAAGTCGCCTATGACCGTTGGGGCATGAAGTATGTGGCGGGCGAGTTGGACCGCCTGCGGTTTCCGCTGGTCGAACATGGGCAGGGCTATGCCAGCATGTCGCCCGCGACGAAACGATTTGAACAGGCGGTGATCCGAAACCGCATCCGGCACGGGGGCAACCCGGTGCTGTCCTGGGCGGTCGGGAACGTGACGCTGGACCAGGACGCGGCGGAAAACGTGAAGCCGAACAAGAAGAAATCAACGGGTCGGATTGACCCGGCGGTCGCGGCTGTCATGGCCGTGGGCCGGGCCGAAGTTGGCGAAGGCAAAAGAACGATTAGGGATCTTACGATCGTATGAAACTGATGGGTCTGAACATCACCCGCGACCGTCCAGCGGCGCGCATCGAACCTGCGATCACTGGCCCTGTCGCCGCATCGGGTGGCGCATCGGGCAAGGCGCATCTGACAGAGGCCGGATTCGCCATGCCGTCGCGCCGCGTGGGCAACCTGCCGCGCGTGACGCCGGATGTGGCGGCGGGGCACGCGACCGTTTTGGCGTGCTGTCTGAACATCGCGGGCGATCTGGCAAAGGTGCCTTTGAAGCTGTGGCAGAAGGGTGTCGACGGTCAGGACAAACGCGTTCGTGAACATTCCGCCACCTATCTGCTAAATGTCGAAAGTTCGTCCGGCATTCCAGCTGCCAATGCGCGGTTTATGGCGGTTTATGCCTATGTGCTGCGCGGCAATGGGCATCTGTTTTCCCCGCGCAATGGGGCTGGGGAATTGATCGCGCTGGAAATGGTCGACAACGGCACCGTGACCATGCTGCGCAATGGGGCAGAACGGTTTTACGATTTTGAGGATTTGGCCGGGATCCGGCGGCGGGTGCCATCGCGGTCGATGGCGCATCTGCGTTACATGGCGACGGATGGCTGGCGCGGGCAGTCGCCGCTGACGGTTGCGGCGCAATCCATGGGTATCGCGATGGCCGCGCAGGATTCGGCGGGTCGCACGGCGGTTGGCGGCAATACGCACGGCGCGATCAAGATGGCTGACCATTTCGAGGATGAGGAAGCCAAAGAACGCGCCGCGCGCAAGGTCAAGACGGCGCTGGCCGATGCGTCTAATGGCGGCTGGATCATCCTGGGGGCCGAGGATTCGATTGATGCCTTGGATATGTCGGCATCCGATCAGCAGCTGCTGGAATCACGCAAGTTGGACCGCGAACAGATTGCCAGCATTTACCGGATGCCGATGTCGAAGCTGCAGATCCTTGAAAACGGTGTGAAGGCCAACGGGGAACAGCAGGCGATCGACTATAAAACCGACTGTCTGATGCATTGGTCGGTGCTGACAGAGGCGCAGCTGAACATGGCCGTGCTGACGCGCGGCGAACGGGAACAGGGGCTTTACCTGAAACACGATTTCGGGGCGCTGCTGGAACCTACCGTCAAGGAAAAATACGAGGCATTGGGGAAAGCGGTCGGCGGGCCGTTCATGCGCCCGAATGAAGCCCGCGACAAGCTGGGCCTGGATGCGGTGCCAGAGGGTGATTTGTTGAACCCGGCCCCGAACATGACGCGCGACGATCAGTCGGGCGGCGGTGACAGCAAGGAAGGATCAGACGAATGACCGATAACACGGTACGGGCTGCGATCGGGCAGGAACCTGTCGCCCTTTGCATGGATCACGCGGCGCAGCTGCTGGCCCTGCAGGTGACCCCGGATGCTGCCGCAGGGCAGGAAGGACCGGCGGCGCAGGATTCGGGCGGTGTGCGGATCGAACGCGGCGAACGCTTTGCCATTCATCGCGGTGTCGGCATCGTGCCGGTCAGTGGCGTGTTGACGCCGAACGCAGAAATCTATGAACGCTTTTTCGGGTGGGCGACCTATGCGGGCCTGGCCAATAGCGTGACTGAACTGGCGGCGAATGAGGATGTCGGCGCGATCGTTCTGGTGATGGACACGCCGGGCGGTCTGGTCCTGGGGATCCAGATGGCGGCGGAAGCGATCGCCGCCGCGCGGGCGGTCAAGCCGGTGCATATCCTGGTCAAACATATGGCGCTGTCGGCGGGCTATTGGCTGGCCAGCCAAGGCAGCGACATCACGGTGACGCCGGGGTCATGGGTCGGGTCGATCGGCGTGGCGGTGACGACGCACGCTTTTGTTCAGCCGGGTGTGTCGTCTGGTGTGCAGTTCTTTGATCTGTCGTCGACGCACGCCCGCGCCAAGCTGCCGAATGCGTCGACGGATGAGGGGCGGGCAGAAATTCAGCGCCGCCTTGACCAGATGGAATCCAATTTTCACGCGGCGGTCGCGGCGGGGCGCAACATTCCGCTGACCGATCTGACCGCGCGCCTGTCGGTGACGGATGACCCGCGTGATGGCGGCGCGCTGTTCTGGGGGCAGGAAGCGATCGACCGGGGCCTGGCCGATCGGGCCGAAACTGATGTGATGTTCTGGTCGCGGATGTTCGACCAATACAGCCCACGTCCGCAGGCCGGGCGGGGCAAGTCTGCGCGGGTCAGCGCCGCTGCCGCGCGGGCGGGTGCAGCTGCCGCCAAGGCGCGCGCCGCCATTTGATCTAACGAAATTCGGGCGTCGGTTTCGGCGTCCGCTGTCTGCCCTGGCGCGATTGCGCGGCGGGGTTCATCGCCCGTTTACGCGGGGCAATGTCCAATCATGAAAGGAAATCTTATGGCGGACATCAACGATCTGCGCCGCAAACGCAAAGCGGCGGCGGACAAAATGGGGGCGACCGCAGACGCGCTGTCGGCCCTGAACGACACGGGCGAAGCGTCCCAGGATGATCTGAGCGCGGCGCAGGCCGAGTTCGACGCGGCGCAGGCCGAGTTCAAGAAGCACGACGCGGCAGTAAAGCGGGCCGAAGAAGTCGAGGCCGCGCAGGCGGCATCTGCTGCCCCGTCTGAACCGTCGACCCCGGTGCAGGGCGCTGCGGCATCTGCCCCGGCGCAGGTGCAGGAACCGGGCCTGCGTTTCGGCGCGATGTTGCGCACGCTGGCAGCGGCGGGCGGCGACATGAACCGCGCCCGTGACATCGCAGAAGCGAATGGCCAAAGTGGTCTGTTCACGGCAAATCAGAATGCCACGATCGGTGGTGCTGGCGGTGTCTTCGTGGCCGAAGACATTTCGGATGAAGTGATCGAACTGCTGCGTCCGAGAACTGTTGTTATGGCATCGGGCGTGATCGCCGTGCCCATGCCATCGGGCAACCTGACGCAGAACCGCCGGAAGACCGGGGGCAATTTCGGTTACGGCGAGGAAAACGCCGACATCGGCAAGACTGGTTACACCTACGGCCAGATGAAGCTGTCAGCCAAAAAGCTGTCGGGCCTTATTCCGATTTCCAATGACCTGCTGTCGTTTTCGTCCACCGCTGTTGACCGGATGGTGCGCGATGACGCGCTGGACGATGCCGGTGTTGCGATGGATCTAAATTTCTTGCGCAGCAAGGGCACCAATTCCAGCCCGCTTGGTCTGCGCTGGCAATTGGATGGCACGCCTTTCGAGGCCACCAACGTGCTGACCATGACCGCAGCGCCCGATCTGCAGAAGGTCGACAACGATCTGGGCGCGCTGGAACTGGCCCTGTCGAATGGCAACATCCCGATTTTGGGGGCGGTCTGGTTCCTGTCGCCGCGCACGGCCAATTTCCTGCGCAACCTGCGCGACGGAAATGGCAACAAAGCCTATCCCGAAATGGCCGATGGCAAGCTGCGGAACAAGCCGTATTTCGAAACCACGCAGATTCCCGACAATCTGGGCGACGGTGGCGACGAGTCCGAAATCATGCTGGTACATCCCAAGCATGTGGTGGTCGGTGAAACCAACGGCATCAATATCGCGATGTCGTCGGAAGCGGCCTATCGCGATGAAAACGGTGATCTGCAATCGGCGTTTTCGCGCGATGAAACCCTGATGCGCATGATCATGCAGCACGACATTGGCCTGCGCCACCTTGCGGCGCTGGCCGTCATGCAGGGCGTGACCTGGGGCGCGTAAACCGCGCGTCGGTCGGCCCGGCCTGACCATGGCCGGATAATGCACGCGCCCGCCCTGATCTGGGGCGGGCGTTCTTAAACCAATCCAATCGGAGTTCATGAAATGAAGCTGATGAAAAATATCGGTGCGCTGGTTGCTGTCATGCGGGCTGCAGCTAACACCGCAGTCACGGCGGGCGGCGCGGGCGATGCCACGCTGGTCACCGGGGCCATTCTGGATCGCCAGGCGAAAGCGATGCCCCTGTCGGGTGTTCTGGCCATCCCTTACGCCGCCACGCTGGCCCAGGGCGAAACGCTGTCGATCGCTTACGTTGTCGAATCCGGCAATGCCGACGACCTGGCGGATGCCGTTGATCTGGTCAGCGCGACCGCTGCAGTCGTGGCGACTGGCCCGACCGGCGGCGGCACCGTCACGGGCGTGTTTGAGGTTGATTTAAACCTTAGCCCGGCAGGCCGCTATGTGCGCGCCAAGTTCACGCCAGACCTGTCCGCAGCTGATACTGACACCGCAGCCCTGTCTGCCGTGATGGTCGTCGGTGGCACCAACGAGGTGCCGGTATGAGCCGCCGGGTCGTAAAGTTTGTTCGGCCTTGGCGCGCGTATCAGCCCGGCGAAAAGGCCGGGTTTACTGAGGCTGTGGCGCAGCAGCTGATCGACGCGGGCAAGGCCGTGGATCCGTCTGACAGTGCGGCAGTTGAGCCGCCGAAGCAGGGCCGCAAGGCGAAAACCGCCAAGGCCCCGGCAAAGTCTGCTGCCAAGTCTGCGCCGAAAGCCGCTGAAACGGGTGCCCCGCCGAAGCAAGGCGCGAAGGCCAAGGCCGATGACACCGTGGCTGGCGGTAGTGGTGACGACACGCTCGCCGCAGGCAGCGGCGACGACAGCCTGCCCGGCACCAGCGGCGACGACACGCTGGCCGCTGGTAGCGGTGACGACACCGTGACCGGCGGCGCGGGCAGCTAAGAAGGGGCCGGGCGATGCGATATGTGGATGACGCGGAAAAGCCGCTGCTGGTGAGTGTCGAGGCGTTCAAGTCGGCGGTGCACATCATGGCCGATGATCTGGTCGATGACACGCATCTGACGCTGTTTTTGAAAGCGGCGCAGGAAGCTGTTGAAACTGCCGTTCACATCCCTGCAGCGCCCGGCCTTTACGAATTTGACATCGGGTTTTCCGGTGGCAGCTGGCGGCGGTACTGGTTTCCCTGCCGCCCTGTGACGGAGTTGGCCAAGATCGAGGTCAACGACGCGGCGGGCGCGTGGGTTGAACAGGACATGACAGATGTGCGCCTGATCGCGCCGCACAATGAACCGCAGCTGCTGCTGCCCGATGGCTGGTCGGGCTGGTCAGAGGATGTGGACCGGATGCGGATCACCGCGACCTGCGGCGGGGCCTGCCCGGCGCAGATGGGCCAGGCGATGATCCTGATGGTCAATGACTGGTTGAAGGCCGGGATCGAGGCAGAAGAACGATATGAAACGCCGATCGTCGCCATGGGCGTGCATCGGCTGATGCGTCAGGTGCGCTACAATCGCCCCTGCGTCACGCGGTTTGATTGATGCAGCGGAACCGTTTGCTGCATGTTCTGCGCCTGGATGCGGGCGCGCGGGATGCTTTGAACTGGCCCGCCGAAGGCTGGACAGAGGCGGGCCGGGTTTACGCGGGTTTTTCGCCCGCCGGGACCGATCAGCAGGACATCGGGGATGCGTCGGTGCAAGTGTCCAAGGGCACGTTTCGGGTGCGCGACAATGCGTTGACCCGATCGGTGACGACCGCCGACCGAGTGCGCGTGCGCGGCGTCGTCTGGCGGGTCACGGGGAATGATCCTGTCGTCGGCAAGCGTGGCGGGTATCGCGACATCACGGCAGTGCAGCGGAGTGCGGACAATGACTAAAGACATCATGCGCTTTGAAGGTGGCAAGGAATTGGAACAGGCGTTGCGGGCGTTGCCCGGCACGACCGCGCGGGCCAGTGCCCGGCGCGTCATGAAGGGCGCGGGCGAGATCGTGGCGCGGGCCGCGCAGGCGCTGGCCCCAGTTCTGACGGGCGAGCTGGTCGAAAGCTATGGCATCGGCACGCAGCTGACCCGCCGACAAAGGCGTGCAGCACGCGGCGGCGACAAGGCGGATGTCGAAGTTTTTATCGGGCCTGGCGAGGGCGGCTATCAAGCGGGTCTGCAAACTGAGTTTGGGAACGAACATCAGGCTGCGCAGCCGCATTTGCGCCCGGCCTTTGATGCCAATGTGCGCAATGTGCTGGATCACATTTCGCGCGAATGGTGGGCCGACATCGAAAAGACGCTGGCCCGCCGGGCGCGCAAATTGGCACGGCAGGCACGCTGATGCATGAGGCAGTCACGGCGTTGATGCTGAACCATGCGCCGCTGGTGGCGCTGGTCGGTGATCGGGTGCATTGGCAGGTTTTGCCCGATGGCGGCGCGGTTTTTCCCTATGTCATCCTGCAGGATGTCGGCGGGGGGCAGGGGTATTATTCCAAGGGGCCAGACGGGCTGCACCGCACGCGGCTGCAGGTCGACAGCTACGCCGACAACCCCTTGGGCGTTCTGACGCTGCAGCGGCTGATCGAAAGTCTGCTGTTAGGGTATCGCGGCACGATCGCAGAAACAGAGATTCAGGGCGTGTTCCCTGACGGGGTGCGCGATCTGTCGCCGCCCAAAGGCAAAGACGATCAGCGGCTGTTCCGCCGGTCGCATGATTTCATCATTTTCTGGCGAAAGGATCAATGAAATGACGGATGAAGCAAAGATCGGCGTTAACGCCGATTTCAAGCGTGGTGACGGTCAAGAGGCCGAGGCGTTTGCCACGGTTGGCGAGGTGGTCGATGTGGTGCTGCCGAAGTTTACCGCTGACAAGATCGACGCCACGCATTCCAAATCGCCGGGCAAATACCGCGAGTTCATCAAGGGCCTGCGTCAGCTGGAGGAATTCAGCTTGGAGATCCATTACGATTCCACGTCGCAGAATGCGGCGGACGTTTTCGCGGATTTCGCGTCGGATGATCCGAAAAATTATCAGGTCGTAGATGCGGACACGTCGACGTTCACCTTTGCCGCGCATGTGATCGGGATCGAGGCGGGCACGCCGACTGCCGACAAACAGGTCATGACGGTGACCTTTGCGCCGACAGGTCAGCCGACCATGGCCCTGGCCACGGCATAACCCATGGCCAACGCAACCAAAGGGCAGAAGGCCGTCGAGGCTGGCGGGCAGACCTACATCATCGAATTTTCGGCCAATGGGTTCTGTGAATTGGAGGATGCAACGGGCAAAAGCACGATGCAGTTTCTGACCGATCTGGACGCGCAGGCGCAGGCCGAGGATGTGCGGTTTAAGGATGTGCGTCTGTTGTTCTGGGCCGGGCTGCAAGAGCATCACGAGGGCCTTAGTCAGCGTGATGCCGGGCGCATCATGAAAGAGGTGGGCGGCTTTGAAAAGGCGATGACGCTTATTCAGGATGCCGTGACCTTGGCGCTGCCGCAGGCCCCTGACGATACGGGTCAGGATCAGCCGGGGTCGGAGGGCGGGGCAAACCCTCCGACAGCGACGGCCTAAACTGGCCGTCGCTTTTGTCCAGCTGGATCGCGGCGGGGCTTGATGAGGCGCGGTTCTGGCACGCTACGCCGCGATATATCAAGCTGTGCATTGATGCTGCTGTGAAGCGCCTGCAGCGGGAGTCTGATCTGCTGGACGCGCAAGCCTGGAACGTGGGCCGTTTGGTTCTGCGCGCCTATCACAACCCGACAAAATATCCGTCATATCGTGAGGCATTTCCGCCGCGATCGGCTGGACCGAAACGCCCGAAAACGGGGCGTGAAATCATGTCTAGCCTGATGCAGCTGAACGCCGCCTTGGGTGGAAAGGTAATCCGAAAATGAGCATGAAAGCCGTGGTCGGCGCATTGCGCGTGGTCCTGGGAATGGATTCCGCGCAGTTCAACAAAGGCGCGACGGATGCCGAAAAGCGCGCCGCCGGGATGCGCAAAACCTTCGACCGCGTGGGGCGGGGCATGTCGAGTTTCGGCAAGGCCATGTCGGTCGGCGTCACGGCACCGTTAACCGCATTGGTCGCGGGGGCACGCAGCGCGTCTGCAGCGATGGCTGATCTGGACAATCAGGCCAAGGTCGCGGGCGTTGGCGTGCAGCGGTTCAAGGAAATGTCGCTGGCTGTCAAAGGGCTGGGCGTCGACAGTGACCAATTGTCGGACATTCTGAAGGATGTGAACGACAAGATGGGTGACTATTTCCAGAACGGCGCAGGCCCGATGGCCGATTTCTTTGACAATATCGCGCCCAAAGTC
Organism: Pseudooceanicola aestuariicola; assembly: GCF_045763785.1. Classification (NCBI taxonomy): domain Bacteria; kingdom Pseudomonadati; phylum Pseudomonadota; class Alphaproteobacteria; order Rhodobacterales; family Paracoccaceae; genus Pseudooceanicola; species Pseudooceanicola aestuariicola. Next base: position 24,472 of record NZ_JBJGSF010000012.1, read on the forward strand.
GGATTGACCGCCGAAGCCTTCAAGGGGCTGTCGTCTGACCAGGCGCTGCTGAAATACGTGAAAGCCCTGCAGGATGCCAACGTCAGCCAATCTGAAATGACGTTTTATCTGGAAGCCCTGGCCAGCGATGCCACGGCGCTGCTGCCCGCCTTGATCAACAACGGTGCGGCGATCGAAGAAACCGCCAAGCGCGCGCGCGAACTGGGGCTGGCCCTGGATGAGGGCACGATCGCGAAAGCCCGTGAGGCGCGCGGCGAATTCGGGCTGGTCGCGGATGTGATGAAAACACGGCTGCAGGCCGCGCTGCTGCCCCTGGGTCAGTCCTTTGCGCAGCTGGCCGAAACGGCCATGCCCGTGCTGATCGACCTGGCAAATCGTGCCGCGTCGATTGTCGAGGCGTTCGGCAACCTTTCCCCCGAAATGCAGGAATTGATCGTCAAGGCTGGTTTGATCGCAGCCGCCGTTGGCCCTGCGGCGTTGGCGCTTGGCGGGCTGGTGCTGGCGTTGAAGCCATTGGCCGGGCTGTTTGTTGCGCTGACATCGCCGGTCGGGGCCGTTGTCGCCGCAATCGCCGGGTTAAGTTGGGTGATCTGGCGGAACCGTGAAGCGATTGCACAATGGTTGGCTGATGTTTATGACAAGGCCCTTGAGATCCCTGAGAAAATTGGAAGCGCGATTTCGTCTGGTGTCGGTGTCGTAACTGATGCGCTTGCAAAGATTTGGGAGGCTATCAAGGCCGAGGTAACCAGCTGGCCGGGGCGCGTCGTGCAATCGGGCAAAGATCTGGTCGGCGGCATTGTTGAAGGCATTAAGGGGAGTATTCCGAAAGCCACGTCAGCGGGGCGGAACGCCGCCCGCGCGGCAGCGCGTGGCTTTGAAGACGAATCTGAAATCAATTCACCGTCGCGCGTGTTCATGCGCCTGGGCCAGTTCCTGATGGACGGTCTGGCCCTGGGCATTCAGGGCAGCACGGGCAAGGCGACAGAACAGATGCGACAGGCATCGGTTGGCATTTCGGCGCAGATGGCGGCGGGGTCGTCGGGTGTCGAGGGTGTGACGCAATCGGTCAAGGATCTGGGCGAGACATCGGGCGGCGTTTTTGAGCGCATGGGCGGTTGGCTGGTCGGTCTGGCCAAGGGCACGCGCACCTTGCGCGGCACGGTTTCACAGCTGATGTCGACCTGGGGCAGCAATCTGATGCGGTCGGGCATGTCCAGCCTTGGCGGGTTTTTCCAGAAAAGCATGGGGCCGGTCGGTGGTGGGCTGCTGACGGGTATCCTGGGCGGTTTGCTGGGGTTTGCTGATGGCGGATCGTTCCAGGTGGGCGGCGCAGGTGGGATCGACAGTCAGCTGGTCGCCTTCAAAGCCAGCCCCGATGAAACCGTGTCGATCACGAAACCGGGGCAGCAGATGGCCGGCGGTGCAAATCAGCCCGGCGGTGTCATCGAACTGGTCGTGCGGGCCGACAAGGGCGTGTTTGTCGACATCGCCCGGAATGAAGCGGGTGTCGTCATGCGCCAGGGCGCGGCAGAAATCAACGCGGCGCTGCCCGATCGCGTTCTGGAAATCGTTGAAAATCCGAGGGATCGTTGATGCAGCCCGTGACCTTTTTGGATGACCTGTTGCGCAGCACATCGGTGACGTTCGACCTGGCCCGAAATGAGGAAATGTCGACCGCCGGATCGGGTGACATCTGGGGCGCTGAACAGGCCCCGCCCTTGTGGGTTGCAGGCATCAGCCTGGCCGATGTGTCGCGCGATGTGGCGGCGATGATCGACGCGCGCGTGCGGTATCTGGGCACGAATGGCACGGCGCTGATCAGTGACCCGCTGCAGCCGATTTTGGATGTGCCCGGCCCCGTCACCGTGGCTGCGATCGCATCCGATCGGGGCAGTCTGTCGTTGGCTGGTCTGCCAGCGGGTCAGGCCATCACGGGCGGCGTGCGCCTGTCGGTGGAGCATGGGGTCAATCGGGTGTTTTACGGCGAACTGGCATTTGATGCCGTGGCAGACGGGGCGGGCGTTACGCCGCTGATGCCGGTGACGCCTTGGATCGCTTACGGTGTGCAGGCAGGGCAGTCGGTCGAACTGGCGCGTCCTGTCTGTAAAATGGCTGTCGTCGGTCATCAGCCGCACAAGGGCGACATGGATGGCAACGGGCGCGGGGCGTCCCTGCAGCTGAGGCAGAAGTTTTGAGAATTTTTCCGGCATCGTATCTGCAGGCGCTGCAGGATGTGCCTGAACAGGGCGGCGGCGTTGCGCATTTTTTCTACATCGAGCCGCGCGATCGCCAGACCGGCGACGTGGTGCCCTATGCCTTTTGGACCGGGCAAGAGGATGTGCCGGTAACGGTGACCCGGCCCGATGGTGTCGAGGTCACCCGCACATATCTTGGCAATCGCGGGCTGATCGTCGGCAGCATCAGCTATGTGGGCACGCTGACCAGTCAAAGCGTTTCGGTCAGCCTGTCGCAGTCGGAACCGGAGCCGCAAGAAATCGTCAGGCAGCATGATGCACAGCGGGCCTATTGCGAGATTTACACCGCTGTCATGAACAAGGGCGCGTTTCCCGGCCCGCCGCAGCTGGAATGGGTTGGTGTCTTGGATAAGGCCCCGATCAAAACGCCCGCGATCGGTGGCAGGGGCCAGATCGCGCTGACCATCCGGTCGGAAATGATGTGGCAGCTGGGCCGATCGAACCCGGCCAAGTCATCGCATGAACATCAGCGTCGGCGTCGGTCGGATGATGATTTTTGCAAATACGCCACACTGGCCGAAAGCCGAAAGGTTCTGCTGTCATGATCCTGACCCGCCGAAGCGATTGGAACGCGCGCCTGGCCGCGCATCTGTCGACGGTCGATCGCCTGCCGATGAATTGGACGGGCAGCGATTGTTTGTTGCATCTGGTCGGTCGCGGGGTTGAGGCCATGACGGATGTGGATCCCGTGGCGCAACTGCGCGGGCGCTATACGACCGCGCGGGGCGCTGTGCGCGTCATGCGGAATGAAGGCCATGCCACGCTGGCTGATGCTGTCGCGGCGCATCTGCCAGAAATCCATCCATCACGCGCGCAGGCGGGCGACATCGCCGCCATTCCGTCAGATGACGGATTTGGATTCGCCCTTGGGCTGGTCGGCGGGTCGGTGCTGCATGTCATGGCCGAGGAAGGCCGCGCGGTGGTGCCGCGATCGCTGATGACGCGGGCGTTCAAGGTCTGATCATGCTGAACATTATCGTTTTTACCCTAGTGCTGATCGTCAGCGCCGGGCCTGCCGACGCGGGCGTTGTCGCCGCTGCGGTCAGTGCGGTTGTCGGATTCCTTGGGTCGGGCACGGTTGGGGCTGCGCTGCTGCGGATCGGTCTTGGATTGGGCATCAAGGCCATCGCCCGAAAAATCGCGGAAAAGCGGGCACAGCGAAACGCGGTGAAAACCGAAGCCGTGATCGAATACGGCGACGACCGATCGGGCACCTTTGTCATGGGCGATGGTGTCACCGCAGGCCGGTTGAAATACCGCAATTACACCGGCAGCGGTAACAACCTGATCGTCGACGTGATCGAACTGTCGGTGCTGCCGCAGGGGCCGTTGGAGGCGGTGTATTGCGATGGCGTTCTGGCCACGCTGGTCGATGGCGCCAATCCTGAACGCGGCAAGGTCGTCAGCGATTTTGATGTCAACGGATCGCCGCGGTTCTGGATTAAGTATTACGATGGCACGCAGACCGAAGCCGACGCCAATCTGATCGCCTTGTTCGGGAATGATCCTGAACAGCCTTGGACCGACAAGATGATCGGCACAGGCAAGGCGTATATCATCGCCTATTGGTGGCGGGCTGATAACCCGCGCCAGTTCCCCACGCAGAAATATAAGCCCGGCCCGATCCGCCTGTATGATCCGCGCAACGATTCCACCAACGGCGGCGACGGTGCCGAACGGTGGGATGACCCGAAGACCTGGACCGGCACGGGTGACCGCAATCTGGCGGTGTGCGCCTATAACGAGGCGCGCGGCATTTACTGGCACGGTGACGGGGCCTTTGGCGAATGGGTGCATGGGGGGCGCAATCTGCCCGCCTGGCGTCTGCCGATTGATGAATGGATCGCCGCGATGAATGCGGCCGATGAGGATCGGACCCTGGCGGCAGGCGGCACCGAAAAAGCCTGGCACGGTGGCGGCGAAATCGACATTGCAGGCGATGCCCTGACCCTGTTGGAAGAAATTGGCAATTGCGCGACCATGCGGTTTGCCGAGGTCGGCGGGATGTTGAAGCCGATGTTGGGCGTGCCCGTGGGCAGCGTGCTGTCGATCACCGACGATGATGTGATCGTGTCCGAGGAATCCGAGTTGGACCCGTTCCCGTCGATCGGGCAATCGTTCAACGCCCTGCAGGGAACCTATCCAGAACCCGCCGAAGGGTTCGCCACAAAAGATGCGCCGGAATACATCAGCAACAGCGGGCTTGATGCCGGTGTCGGTGACAATCCAACATCACAATCTTATCCCCTGCTTTCATCGGTGACGCGCGTGCAGCGCGCGATGCGCGCGCAGATGGAAGACTTCAGGCGTCCAGCCAAGCACCAGATCAACCTGCCGCCGATGGCGCGCACGGTCGAACCGATCGTTGATGCGATCAGCTGGACATCGGCGAAAAACGGATACGTCAACAAGCTGTTCATTGTGTCGCGGGCCGACCACGCCGCCAATCTGAACGTGATGCTGGGGCTAGAAGAAGTTGACCCGTCAGATTCGGATTGGTCGCCAGAGTTCGAAACGCCGGTCAGTTTTCCCGCGCCGGTCGTGCCTGTCGCGCCATTGCAGGCGGTGCCGAATTTCGGGGCGGTGCCTGCGGTTCTGTATGACGAACTGGGCGCGGAAATCGGCACGACGATCAAGGTCTATTGCGACGGCGACGAACCGGGGATCAGCGATGTGATCGTGCAATGGCGCGTTGACGGGGAAACCGTCACGACCGATGCAAGGTTCGAGTATGTCGCGCCGTTCCAATGGCTGCTGCCATCCATGTCGCCCGATTTGCTGGTGCAGGTGCGGATGCTGCTGAAATCCAGCCTGACGCCGCGCTGGCAATGGTCGGATTGGGTGCAGCTGCGCACCTTTGACATCCGGCCAGGCGTGGCTGATCTGGATCCTGCTGTCTTTGACCATGTGCGCGATCTGGCGGCGCAGATCGTTGACGAAAAAGAACTGGTCAACCTTCTGCGGCAGCGCATCCGGTGGCTGACGGACGCCATGGAGCGGATGCAGGACGGCCAACAGACGGCCATCCTGAATGAATACACGGCGCGCGGCGCGCTGTCGGCTCAGCTGACCCAAACGGCAGAGGCGCTGGCAACAGAGGATGAGGCGCAGGCCGCGCTGATCGCGCAGCTGCTGGCTGACCTGTCCGATTTGGAAACCGACCTGCAGGCGCAGGCAACGGCGCTGTCGGGGCTGGAAACCCGCGTGACCAACACGGAAGCAGAAACGACGGTGCAGGCCGCGCAGATCGTGGCGCTGACATCTGATTTGGCCGATGCCGAGGCTGACGTTGCGGCCAATGCCACGGCCATCGGATCGCTTGGTACGCGCGTCACGGCGGCGGAAGGCACGATCACCGTGCATTCTGCGGACATCAGCAGCCTGACCGCTGATTTGAACGCGGCAGAACTTGGCGTGACGACCAATGCGTCGGCCATTTCCGGTCTTGATACGCGGTTGCTATCGGCAGAGGGATCGATCACGTCGCAAGCGTCGGATATCACCGCGTTGCAGGCCGGTTTGTCGGATGCAGAGGCGGACATCGCGGGGCAGGCCACGGCGACAAGCGCGCTGGATGCGCGGGTGACGCAGAACGAGGGCGACATAACGGCTGTCGTCACCGATTACACAAACCTGAATGCGACGGTCGGCAGTCTATCGGCAGATGTCACAGCCAACGCCACGGCCTTTGCGAATTTCGAGGGGGCCTTTGCTGAATACACGGTCGGGGCCTACGTCGACGGGGCCACGTCGAACATCACGCTGACCGCGATCAAGCTGTCTGATGGTACGGCGGCGTCTGAGGTCATTCTTGACACTGACGTTTTCAAGATCCTCAGCAATCTGACTATTTTCGGGGGCGTCCTGCAGTCGGATAACTGGGGAACAGGTGATCCGACACAATGGCAGTTTGGCGCAGATGGAGTTATTGAGGCACCTGGTCTGGTTCTTGACGGCAATGCCGTGGTCGTGCCGATTACGGTGTCGTCGGCCACCAATGTCTACATGCCGAGTTCCGGGGCTGACATTTTAGAGGTCGACATTACGCTGCCACGCGATGCGACGATCACGGTGCTGTTTCAGGCGTCCATGTTCTTGAGCGGGGCCGAGGATGATCTGTGCGATTACAGTTCCTATTTTTCGGTCTACGTGTTGAATCTCGACACCAGCGCCGATGGCTACCCTTATTCAAGCCGATCGACGCGGTTGAAATTGCAGGACCGCACGCTTGCTTGGGGCGGGGCATACCCTGCGGGCAACTATCGGATCATCGTTTTCATGGATAGCACGGCGGCGGTCGGTTCGCCGACCGACACGGCCTATGTGACCGACGCGACAATGACAGTGATGGCGGTGGCATGATGTGGACCATTTTTTCGGAACACGGCACTGCGAACCGGACCTATCAAGGCCCGCGCGATCAGCTGGAACAGAATGTGCGCGCCGGGGAAACGTGGCAATCCGGCAATTGGCTTGGGCATTATCTGCAGAACTTTGAACCGCACAAAATCCCTGACCAACCGTCCGATCATCACCGCTGGAACGAACAGGCCCGCGAATGGCAGGATCCCCGATCCGACGCCGAAAAACGCCGCGCGATGCTGGCCGATCTGGGCCGTATCCGGTGGGGCGCGGAAACCGCTGGCATCACCCTGTCGGGCGGGGCGCGGGTCGCGACCACGCGCGAAAGTCAGGCGCAGCTGACCAGTATCATCATGGCGCACGACATGGGGCTTGCGTCTGGCGCGGTGCCGTTCAAGCGCGGTGACGGTTTCGCTGATCTGTCGGTGACGCAGTTGCGCACGATGGCCCGCGCTGTCGTCGCCCACGTCCAAGCCTGTTTCGCTGCCGAAAAACAGGTCGCGGCTGAAATCGAAGCCGCAGCCAACCCCGAAAAAATCGACATCCAAGCGCGGTTCGACGCCGTGCTGTCTGACCTCACCTGAAAGGGAAATCCAATGCCTAAATCTACCAAGACCGTCGCCCTTGATGATGCCGATCTGCGTGAAGCGGTCGCGCTTTGGGCGGCGCAGCGTGGCGATACGATCACGACCGATGATGTCACTGTCGGCGTAAAGACTGAGCGCGTCGACGGTCGGCCCCGCGCTGTGATCGACGTTCGCTATGATGAGGAAATCGGCTGATGGCTTGGCACAATGACGGCACGGTCGATCTGACCAACGGCAGCGCGGCTGTCAGCGGCACAGGCACCAATTTTTTGACGGGTGAGTTGAACCCCGGCGACGGTTTCGTGCATCTGGGCGTGGTCTATGAAATCGCGTCGATTGAAAGCGCCACGGCGCTGACGCTGGCAAAGCCCTTTGCGGGCACGACCGCCACGGGACAGACCTATGCCGCGTTCCGCACCACGCAATACCGCGCCGCGCTGGAACGCGATCTGAGCAACTACCTAGCCGAGTTGCGCGGCGGAAACCCGATCATCGCGGAAACGATCGCGCACAAGGACGACGCGGACAGCTATTTCGGGTTCCCGGCGAATGACAACTTCGCGGTGACGCTTGGGGGCGTGCAGCGGTTCGGGATCGATGCCAGCAAGACGTTTTCAAGCAAACGGCTGGTGATCACTGAAACCGGCAATGCTGGTGTCACTGATATTTCGTACGGCTCCTATGCTGGTGGGGCTTGGGTTAACACTCCCTCGGGCACAGGCGGGTATCTTGGGGTCGGCGGTAGTGGGGCTTTCAAGTGGGAAGCTAATCAACTTATCTTTTTCGCTTCTGGCGCTGAGAAGGCCCGTCTTACTTCGACGGGTCTTGGCATAGGAACGTCGTTACCTTCTACGCTTTTGCATCTAAGCAGCGCATCACCTGTAATAACCCTGACCGACAGTGACGGATCGGGCGCGGCGTCCACTGGTTACATGGAACTGAAAGACAGCGCAGGTGATTTACAGTGGCGTGTTGGCGGCAATTCGACAGGTACTCGCGACCTCTACTTGCAAGGTGCTGTAAGTGCGGGCATTCGCGTTTTGACCAACAGCGCAGAAAGGATGCGGATCACCGCTGACGGTAAAACTGGTATTGGTACAGGATCCCCCGACGCACTTTTGCACTTGGTGAGTACCGGGGTGAACCAATTGAGGATCGCCGGAACGAGTGGCCAAACTTACGGTTTCTTCGCGCAGGGTAACGGTTCATATGCCGCAATTGGATCATGGAACACCTATTCCCGCATTAACTTTTTTGCGGACACGGGGGTTATGACCTTTCAGGCTGTTGGAACTGAACGAATGCGGATGGCGGCTAACGGCAACGTCTCAATCGGTACAACCGCGACACCATACCCTCTCACCGTTACGAATGGGGGAGGTAGGGGTATCGAGTTTGGCCCCGGCTACAGCGGCGCTACCAACCTTATTCAGCACTATGACCGCTCTGTTTCGCAGTACCTGTCTGTCAACAATATAGCGGCTCAGCATTTATTCTCGATCAATAACTCAGAGAAAATGCGCCTAGACAGCAACGGAAACCTCATCGTCGGTGGAACAACGGCACCCAGCACGGCCAGCGGGCGTGGCAACATTACAATTAACGGGAGTTCCGAAGTCTTCTTAGGTATGACTGTCGGAGGGTCCACGAAGGGGTATCTGTACCATACAGGGTCAACACTTGTTCTCAGCAACGTCGCCAATGGCCCGATAACTCTTAACACCAATAACGTAGAGCGGGCGCGGATTGACGCCAGCGGTAGCCTTTTGGTCGGTTGCACGACCACTCCGGGTGCGTCTGTCAAAGGTTTCGCCGTTCGGACAAATGACCTGTTGAAGTCTGTAGATGTCACCACATCAGTCAATCAGGTCGTCTTTTATAACCCGAACGGTGCTGTCGGGACGATCAGCACGAATGGGTCGGCCACCACCTACAACACGTCATCTGGTCGTCATCTGAAAGAGAACATCGTTCCGTTCGACCGCAACAGCGGTGCGATGATCGACGCGCTGAAACCGTCAACCTTCGACTGGATCAACGGCCAGAAAAACACGCTTGGTTTCATCGCTGATGAATTCGCCCAAGTGTTCCCGCTTTCGGCACAGAAAGATGATCAGGGCCGCTGGTCCAGCATCGACGCCGGAACCCCCGAAGTAATCGCCACGATGGTGGCGGAACTGCAATCCCTGCGCCGCCGTGTGGCCGCGCTGGAAACACAAGCCGCTTAGCGAAAGGAAAGACTATGGAAATTAAACCCGGAGTGGATGATCTGGTGAAGCGTGAACGTGCGGATCAACAGGCCGCTACTGATCAGCAAAAGGATCAGGTGATCCAGCAGTTGCAAAGCATGTACAGCGAGGCTTGTGCGCAAATCGGGAACCTCAACGTGCAGGCGTCCCTGATGCAGCGCCAGATCGAACAGCAGACGCAGGCGCTACAGGCGGCGCAGGCAGAAATCGCAACCCTGAAAGGCGGTGCGGCATGAGTGTGCAAATCACTTGGAGCCTACGCGCTGACGTGCAGGCCGAAATGATCGTATCGGTTCCCGTCGAGGGCGGGGCCGATGGCGAAACCCAAGACCTGACGTTTTCGAATGTCGTTACATCGGTGCATTGGGATGTCGTCGCTGACGATGGCAACGATCACGTTCGCATCTACGGTGAACAGCACATCCCGGCCCCGACCGATCACGACAGCTATATCGACCTTTCCGATCTGCAGGACATGGACGCCGATACCCGCCATCAGACCATTTTGGGCTGGGCCGAGGCCATAGCGCCCGGATTTGTCGATGAGCAAGAGGCCAAGGTAACGCAAGCACTGGCCGATAAGATCGCCGCGCCAAGTGTTACCACGGTGTCGATCATCTAGCCCGGTAGGGCTTACGCTGCCACGCTGACAGGCGCGGCAATGTTTCGACGCCGGATAATCGGCGCGAAAACAGGCCGGGACAGGCCGCAATCCCAGACAAAGCGAGGCAGTATGACCGACGACGACAACGATCGGCTGTTGCGGGACATTTTCGAGCGTGTTCAGCACATCCCGGAAAACACAGACGGTCAGTGGTTTGATCGCGATGAAGTCGCCGCGCTGCGCGGTTTGGCCGAATACAGCGATGACATCCTTGCCGATTATAAAATGCGCCGGGCAAAACAGCTGATTTTTCGAGAATGGCGGGCCGCGATCGTGGCGGTGGCCATGTTCGTCAGCGCCGTTGTTGCGTTTCGCGATGATGCGCTGACCCTGATCAACACAATTCTGGGGGCGGAAAAATGAAGAACTTTGCGCGGCGGTTTGAATTGGTGTCTTGGGTTGTCCTACTGGTTTCTTTGGGTAGCTGGTTTCAGCCAGGGATTTATGAACGATTAGGCGTGCGGGCTGGTCAGCGGACTCCGGTGGTTGAAAGCGTTGATCTGCAGATGGTCTGGAAGTCCGAAACCGAAACGATCGTATCGGGATCCTTTGACCTGATCCGGCCTGAATGCAGTTTTCGCAAGATCAATATCAAACTGGTTGGTGACACGCGCGATGTCGACGTGCCGATGCAGTTTCTGGACGGTGCCAAGATCAGGTCTGGCGGTCCAAACGCTTTTGGGCCGTGGTTGATCGGGGCGAGTGTCGCGCGGTTGCGGGCTACGTCTGTTTGGACCGTGCGTCACAAGTGCCCCGGCGTTCCTTGGATGGTCGTTACGCGGTTTTATCCCTAGTCATCCATACGCATCGCTACCCTTTACTGCACATTCGCCCGGCCATCGCGCCGGGTTTTTTATTGAAAGGATCCCAAATGAAACTGATCGAAAACTGGCGCGACATCGCGCTGAAAGCCTGGAGCATGTGGGGCGTCTACGCCTTGATGCTGGTCAATATCGTGGCCTACGTGTTGCCGCAGTTTGAAACCGAAATGTCGGCGGGCTGGTATCAGGTGTTGACCGCGCTGTGCGCGCTTTTGATCGGGGTGGGCCGCTTGCTGGACCAGGCCGATCTGTCCGATTTCCTGCGCGATACGTCTGGCGCGATCCGAAAGAGGGCAGCGGCAGGTGTTGGCGCGGCGGCGATCGTCGCCGCTGCTGTCGGGTTTATCGAACCATGGGAAGGCACGCGGCTGAATGCCTATCAGGATGTCGTCGGCGTCTGGACGGTCTGCGCCGGGGAAACCCAAAACGTCCGCGCCGGGGATCGATACACGCAGGCTGAATGTGACGCGATGCTGGCCGATCGGGTGGCAGAGTTCCGCGACCGACTGCAGACCTGTCTGCCATCGCTGCCGAAGCTGCCGACGGGGGTGCAGGTCGCGTTCATCAGCTGGTCATACAACGTGGGCACGGGGGCCGCGTGTCGGTCAACGCTGGTGCGTAAGGCGAATGCAGGTGATGTGGTCGGTGCCTGCAATGAGTTGCCACGCTGGAACCGGGCCGGGGGGCGCGTCATTCGGGGCCTGACGAACCGGCGGCTGTCAGAACGGCAGCTATGCCTGACCGCGCTGGATCAGGCGACGTGATCGGGCGGTTGATCTGGCCCGTTGTCGCGGCGGTTTTAGTCGCTGCCCTGGGGTGGGCCTTTTGGTTGCGCGGTGACCTGGCGGCTGCGCGGGCTGATTTGACCGCAGTGCAGGATGATCTGGCCAAGGCTAGGCGGTCCAATGCCGCCCTGCAGGAACAGATCGCGCAGTCGCGCCTTGCGCGTGAGGTCGAGGCGGCGCGGGCTGCGCGTGCGCGTGAGGCGGCAGCAGCTGTGCAGGCAGAAATTGAAACCATTTACAGGACAATCAACGATGCGCCTTTGGATCCCGCCCTTGCTGATCGCATTAACCGCGTGCGCTGACCCCGAACAAGTTTACCTGCGGCCAGACATCCCGGCTGAAACCCTGACGCCGTGCCCGATCAGCGATCGCAAGGTGGTCACGGTCAACGACCTGGCCGCGCTGGCGATGGAACATCGCTTTTCTGCGGAATGCGCGAATGGTAAGATTGTGACGATCGCAGCCATTTTAAGCGGTAAACCGCAGTAATCACGCAAAAATCCCCCATAAAGCGATTATTTATGTTTTAAAGCAATGACATAAGGGTGCCGTGTGGGGGCACCA
>NZ_JBJGSF010000013.1:0-25437 GCF_045763785.1 Pseudooceanicola aestuariicola
TGTGGACGTGCTGATCGAACTGCAGCCGGATGTCGGCGTCTATGAAATGTCGATGTTCCATGATGTGGACGTGCTGATCGAACTGCAGCCGGATGTCGGCGTCTATGAAATGTCGATGTTCCATGATGTGGACGTGCTGACGGGGCTGGACGTTCTGCCGCATGTCGATGTTGAACCATACGGGCTGAGCAGTGTTGCCTTCAATGCGGTGCACACAAAGTCGTTGGAAGAACCGATGGCAACGCGCGGCGCTGCTTCCAGCACTATGGTCGATGATGCGATGCGGCTTTGGCGTACGCGCACCGTTGCAGTTTTCACCACGTCGCCTGACCTTTTGATTTAGGTCTGAACGGTCTGACTATGCCAAGCCGGATGCAGAATGCTGCGTCCGGCTTTTTTTATGAGTGCGGTTAGGTGTGGGTGCCCAAAAAGTCCAAACGAATTGTGTTGGACACCGCACTCACAAGTTTGGGGATTGCCATGTTCAGGGTTGGTGAAGTCGATGTGCGCGACCTTGAGCGGTTTGGCAACATGATCGGTGCTTTGGGTCAGGATGGCCCAAAGGCAGTCAATCGCGCCTTGAACCGTACAGGAGACATGGCGCGGACCCGCGTGGTGCGTGAACTGGCCAAGCAAACAGGACTGCCGCAGAAGACCATACGCAAGGCTGTGAAGGTCAAGCGGTCATCGTGGCAGGATTTGGAATACCGCCTGTCATCGTCCGGTGGTGACGTGTCGCTGAAATACTTCAAGGCACGTGAGACACGGCGCGGGGTGACTGCTTTTGTCCGTGGCGAACGTGAACTGTTTGAAGGGGCGTTCATCAAGGGTGGCAGCTTCGTGCGCGGACGTGTGGCGCTGAACATGGGTGGCCATGTCTTCCAGCGCATTGGTGGTCGCACTGAATTGGAGAAGCTGAAGTCTGGTGTGTTCATCCCAATCGAAATGGTTGAGGGCGCAACTGCTACAGCCTTCGAAGGTCTTGTGGCGGACGTCCTGCCGCGCCGTCTTGACCATGAAATCAATCGGGTGTTGGGCGTTTGACGCCTGCCCTTAGCTTATACTCTAGCGTCGAAAAATTTAGGGACCGTACGCCGTTCTGAACGCACGCGGGGCGTAAGCTGCCCGAGGGTTCGCTAGTCAGACGGCTTTTGTAAAGCCTTAACAGTGAAGGGGTGCTGCTTAACAGCCAGCCGCTTGGCAATCGACATCAGCGCAGCCCGCCGGGGAAATTTTGGAAACCATGCAGCCAGCACAGGAGCATCAGACGCAGGCAGATTTTGCGCGCCACATGGGTGTCAGCCGCGCGGCTGTCAGTCAGTGGAAATCGCGTGACATCTTGCGCGATGACGCATTCACCCAACCCGGCAAAAAGGGAAAGGTGGTTGTGTCCGTCGCTGTCGAACAAGTGCGCCGCAATCGCGACATTGGGCAAGCGCTTGGCAATGGCATCGAGACACGGACATCCACCGATGCAGAACCATCTGCTGACCAGCCAGCGGAAGAAGTCCAGCCCGACTTTCCAATGGCTGACGAAGCACCGGTTCAAGTCCAACCAACGGCAGTTCCACCGGCAAAACCAAAAGTGGACACGGTTGAAGACCAGCTGAAGCGCGCAAAGCTGGAACAGCAGCTGCGCACCAACCGCATTCAGGCGTCTGAAGAAGCCCTGCGCCAAGGAATGCTGGTGGCTGCTGATGATGCCCGCGAACAGATGACCCGCGTGGCCAGCATGATGCTGCAGATTTTTGAGGGATCACTTCCAGATTTGGGCGCAGCGATTTCTGCGCAGTTCGACATTCCGCAGCGCGATGTTCTGCACTTGCTGCGTTCTGAATTCAAGAAAGTCCGGGCAACGGCAGCGATGAAGGAAAGGGCACGGGCTGACGCTGCCAGCAAGGAAAGGGTGGCTTCGATCGAGGTGGACTAAAGATGCTTGATGTGGGTGTGACCAGTGCGGAATGGATGGCGCATGATGTCTTGGCGGATGTCATCGACCCACCGCCGGACGTTGACTATCTGACCTGGGCTGAACAGAACATTGTCTTTTCGCAGCGCGAAAGTCCGATGCCCGGCCCCTACAATCGGCAGCGCTTCAGCTACTTTGATGAAATACTGCAGGCGCTTTCACCCAATGACCCGTGCCGCATCGTCACGTTGTCGAAGTCAGCGCAGTTGGGCGGCACCGTGCTGGCCAACATCTTCACCGGCGGTTCAATGGACATGGACCCTGGCGACATTCTTTATGTCCACCCAACGGATGAGAACGCGCGCCGCTGGTCGAAGATGAAGCTGACACCGATGCTGAAAGGCACAGCGGCGCTGCGCAAGATTTTTCCACTGAAGGCCCGCGACGGTCAGGATTCAGTTTTTTATAAGGAGCGCCGCGACGGTCGCGGGGCAATCCAGATTTCGGGTGCAAATTCACCTGCATCACTTAGTCAGGTTTCGATGTCCCGTCAGGTGCAGGATGACCTTGCCAAGTGGGACATGAACAGCGCCGGTGACCCGGAAACGCAAGCTGACAGCCGCAGTCAGGGATATGAGTTTGCGAAGATTTTCAAGATTTCGACACCCATGGTGGTGCCGGGATGTCGCATCACAAAGAACTATGAAGATGGTTCGCAGGAAATTCTGGAACTTCCATGCCCGGATGATGCGTGTGGCCACATGCAGACCCTTGATTGGGAAAACATGCTGGCCAATCTGGATGAAGACCATCCAGAAAAAGCACATTTTGTCTGCCAAGGATGTGGTCAGGCGATTGAAGAACACCATCGGCCAAAGATGCTGAAGGGCGCGCGGTGGGTTGCGCAGAACCCAAAGATGAAGCGCGTGCATCGGTCATTCTACATCTGGTCGGCCTATTCACTGCTGCAATCCTTTGAGCGCATCGCGCGTTCATGGCTTGCCGCGAAAGGTGACCCGCCAAAGGAACAGACCTTCTGGAATGACGTGGTTGGCAAAGCCTATCGCGTGCTTGGGGAATCGCCACCTTGGGAAGACCTGCGCGACCGCGCGTCAGAATCCGATTATGTGCATGGCACCATTCCTGCCGGTTATCCGCTGCTGACCTGCGGCGTTGACTGTCAGGGTGACCGGGTTGAATGGCAGGTGGTTGCATGGGGGCAGAACAAGCGCCGCGCGGTCGTGGAATATGGTGTCTTCACCGGTCATATTTCGGATGAAAAATGTCAGGCGAACCTGAACGGTTTGCTGAAGCAGGGTTTCCGGAATGCCTATGGCCGCAAGGTCGAAATCGACATGCTGGCCATCGACGGCAACGCCTACACGGAAGACGTCTGGGAATGGGCGCGCAAGCATCCGGCGGGTCGCGTCATCATGGTTCGCGGCGTGCATCCTGAAAGCGCGCCGCTTCTGGCCGTGGTGAAGAAAGAGCGCAACCGGCGGGGCAAAATTGTCCGGTATTCAAAGCGCTTCTATAACTTCGCATCATCCGTTCTGAAGATGGCGCTTTACCGGAACCTGAAGAAAATTGACCCGGAAGAACGCGGATATGTGGCGCTGCCACGGGGGCTGGAAGATGAATATTTCCGGCAGCTGACGGCGGAATCACGCAAGGCCCAAAAAGCCAAGTCCGGCTTCACCCGCTATCTGTGGGTGAAAGACCCAAGTCAGGCCAATGAAGGGCTGGACACTCATTTGCAGGCTGAAGCTGCAGCCACCCGCTTGGGGGTTCGCAGTCTGCCTGACACCGAATGGGAAAAGCTGATGGCGGCGCGTGAGTGTCCACCAGAAGACGTTCAGGGTGATTTCGAAGACCTGTTGTTGCCGGTGCAGCCAGCTGCGGTGAATGAGGCTGAAGCGCAGAACAAATCGGACAGCGTGAAAGAGCGTGCCCGAAATAAATGGAGTAAGAAACAGCTGTGACTGGCCTTATCAAAAAAGCGCTGCATCTGATGCGTCCAAACGGTTCGCAAGGTCCAGAAGGTTCCGTTTCAAACCGGACAACGGCACGGTATCTGCGCGACACAAAAAGCGGCGCTATCGCATCGCGGGTCGCGCCGCTGACCAATAGCCGGGATGACATCCGGCGTGCCTGGTCGAGAAGTGCGGGTTTGGCCATGGACCTTATCCAGAATTCAGGCCGTTTGAAGGGTGCCTGCGACCAAGTGATTGCGGACACTGTTGGTGTTGGTCTGACCTTGAACCCTGACCCGGACCTGACCGGGCTTGGTTATTCCGATGAAGAAAAGGCTGAATTCATTCGGATATTGAAGCGCCGCTGGAAGGCGTTCTGGCACGACAAAAAAGAATGCGACATGCGGGGAAAATTGAGCGGCCCGCAAATGGTCGATATTGGTCTGCGGTGGGACATCGCTTTTGGGGAAGTCACGGGTGTCTTTGATTTCTTCGATGATGCCGACCGCAGCCGCTACGGCATTGCGACCGGAACAAAGCTGTGTCTGGTGCCACCCCAAAAGCTGGTGCAGGACACCAATTCGTTTGACGGGATGTTCCAAGGTATTCGCCATGACGGCAAGGGCCGTCCGGTGTCCTATCGGTTCGACACCAGCCTGGATGGCGTCCGCGCGAAGCAGGACTATGCTGCATTTGATGCCGATGGCCGGTCGTTGGTCATGCATATCTTCGACCCGATGGATGCCACCGATGTCCGGGGAATTTCCAAGCTGGCCCCTGCGTTCCGCAAGCATATTCAAGCTGAAATGCTGGATGACGCCACGCTGCAGATGGCTCTTTTGCAAACCATCTTTGCCATCACGCTGACCAGCGAAACGCCAAGTGCGGATGCATATGAAGCGCTGGAAGTCCTGAAGGAACAGGGTGGTGATGGTATAGAATATGGCAAGGAATATCTGGGATATCTTTCGGGCAGTCTGGATGCTGCCGCAGACAGCCGGATTTCAGTGGGTGCAGATCCGCAGGTTTCCCATTTGGGTCCGGGTCAGAAACTCGCGCTGGAAACAGCCAATGTGCCGGGCAAAGACTTCCTGCCGTTTTCCAACAGCCTGGCGCGCGACATGGCGCGCACAATCGGCTGTTCCTATGGCGGTCTGACGATGGACTACACGGACGCGACCTATGCCAGCGTGCGGATGGAAACGTCTTCTTTGTGGCCCGTGGTTGCCCGGCGGCGTGAACGTGTTGCAGCACCGATGTGTCAGATGGCCTATGAAAACTGGCTGGACGAAGAAATTGGTGAAGGGCGCATTCCGTTCAAAGGTGGGTATCGCGCATTCAGGGCCAACCGGTCGCGGGTGTGCCTGGCCGGTTGGCAAGGTCCACCAAAGCCAACTGCTGATGACCTGAAATCAGCAAAGGCATCAACGGAACGCCTGAAGAACGGCACCAGTTCGGTGGCCATTGAAACCGGCGATTTGGGTGTTGATTCAGATGCGCTTTTTGAAGAACGGCAGCGCGAACATCGGCGCTATGTAGAGGCAGGCATGCAGTCACCCTATGCACCCAAAGATGCGCCGGCACAAACACCGCAGGTGATCAAATGAGCATTGAAAGCACTGTGAAGATTGGCGCTGACACAATCGACATCGCCAAGCCGTGTGATGTGGTCACTGCACTGAAGAAGATGCAGCTGAAGCTGGCCGTTGGCGGTGTTCGGGAAACCGTGCGCATCGACGGTGAAGAAGTCACTTTCATGCGCGCCAATGACCGCCGGTTGGCGTCCTTGATTGCGCATTATGAAAGCGAATGTGCCAGGTCGGGCGGCGGTCAGAAACGTACCCGATACGCAAAACGCTTTCGCTTTACCTGAACAAAGGAGACAGAAATGACCATTTTGGTTGATGGCGAACTCGTTCTTTACGGGTTCGTTGGTGATAACTTTTGGGATGAAGGCTTCACGGCCACGGATGTCATCTATGCTTTGGCTGAAGTTGGCCGCAGCGCTGACATCACCGTCCGCATCAATTCGGGCGGTGGGTACACCGATGACGGAATCGCCATCTACAATGCGCTTGTGGCGCATCAGGGCAATGTCGCGGTGATTGTGGATGCCATGGCTGCGTCCAGTGCATCCTTGATTGCAATGGCAGGTGACACGATCACGATGCGCGCGGGTTCACAGATGATGATTCATGGCCCGTCAGGTGTTGCCTATGGCAAGGCAAAAGACCTTGAAAGCTACGCTGAAAGCGCTCGCAAGGTTGGGCGCGGCATGGCTGAAATCTACGCAGAAAAATCTGGCGAAGATGTCGAAGACCTTCTGGAAGAAATGGAAGGCGAAATCTGGCTAACACCCGATGAAGCTGTTGAACGTGGTTTTGCGACGGACGCTGTGAAGGCCAAGTCTTCGAGCGTCACTGCCTTCGACTTCAGGCAATACGCGAACGCCCCCGAACGACTCGTTGCCATGGCAGAAAAGAAGGATTGGACCTTCAAAGCCAAGGCGCAGAAGGCGGCGTCCGCTGCCCCAACCCAAGCCAAAAAGGAAAAACCCAAAATGGCAAAACAACCCGCAACAGCGGACCCGAAACCTGCAGCCACAACGGCAGAAACGGTTTCCGCTGGTGATGTGAAGGCCCGCATCAAGGCCATCACGGAAGACGATGCAGCGCAGGGGCGCGAAGGGCTTGCGAAGCACTTGGCCTTCGACACCGAAATGTCGGCAGAAGACGCCATCAACACGCTGAAAGCGGCTGCTGGCGATGCGCCTTCGGCTGCTGGTGATGAACCGGCAGACCCCAAGGGCTATCAGGCCAGCCGGTCAGCCGCTGCCGCGTTGGCGCAGCCTGGTTCGGGTGCCGCAGCGCCAAAGAAGACCACCGCAACCATCGACACTGGCGGCATCTATGCCAGCCGTCGCGCACGAAAAGGGGCGTAACACATGGAAAACGTAACAATGCAGACCCGCAATCTGTCTTTCCTTCTGTCGGAGGCAGCCGGGCGGCGTTCACGCGCACAAGCCACCATCCCGGCCGGAACGGGTGTTGTCGAGGCGGGAACCGTCATCGGTGAACTGACTGCCGCTGCTGGCAGCTTTGTTCCATCGCCCGCCGCCGAAACCGTTGGCATCGAAGGCGCAGAAGTGGCCACGGCAATTTTGGGATATTCGGTTGATGCAACATCAGCTGATGTCGAAGTCACCATCATTGATCGTGATGCTGAAGCCAAACTGCCGACACTGAAGTTCGATGCTTCGGTTGATGATGAAGCCAAGACTGCCGCCAAGGTCGCACAGCTGAACGCTGTCGGCATCCGCGCGCGCTAAGAGGAAAGAAGACTATGTGGGAAGAATTTTCAGTCATTGCGCTGACGGCTGCGCTGAACAATCAACCGTTCGTGCCCGGCCAAGTCGGTGCAACCGAGATCTTCGATGAAGAAGGGGTTTCGACAACCACTGTCAAAATCGAAGAAAACAATGGCACACTTGCCATCATTGAACCTTCTGCGCGGGGTGGACCCGGCAATACAACGGACGATGATGACCGCCGGTTGATCCCGTTCGAAATTGACCATTTCGAAATCAATGATGCAGTCCTGGCCGATGAAGTTCAGGGCGTGCGCATGTTGGGTGAAACCGACCAGCTTGAAACCGTCCAGAACCGCGTTGATTCCAAGCTGGCGAAGCACGCGCGTAGCTTCGATGCGACATTGGAACACCAGCGGGTCGGTGCCATCAAGGGCATCGTGCTGTCTGGCAAGGGGCGTGTGCTGCACAACCTCTATGACCGGTTTGGTTTGGCTGTTCCTGCACCCGTGGTGATGGGTCTTGGTGGGCAGGTCGCGGGCATCGCCACCAAAATCAAGAATGATGTGGTCTATTCCATCGAAGACGATTTGGACGAAACCTATGACGGCATTCATGCAATGTGTGGCCGTGAATTCCATGCTGCGCTGTGGGACCAAAAGGAAGTTCGCGAAACCTTCCTTGCCGACAACCAAGGCTATCAGCTGCGCGATGGTGCCCCTGATGTCTTCCGCGTTGGTGGTGTAACTTGGGAGCGTTACCGCACCGGGCGTCGTGCCACGGTCGCCAATGGCAACTCTGCGTTCATTGCGGACAATGAAGCCCGTGTTTTCCCGACCGGCGTGCCGGAATTGTTCATCACGCGCTTTGCGCCTGCTGACCTGGAAGAAACGGTCAACACGATTGGCCTGCCGCGCTATGCGAACCAATACCCAATGCCGAATGGCAAGGGGCGTCATCTGGATGCACAGATGAATGCAATTTCGCTTTGCACCCGTCCGGGCGCGCTGCGCAAGTTGACCATCTAAGGTCTTCCAAGCCTATCGACGCAAAGCAAAGGCCCGGCATGAGAATGCCGGGCCATTGGCTGCATCCCCATGCGATGAACCGCATTGGCATTCAGCCAGAACAGGAGACAATCATGGCAAATGCGAAGAAAAAATGGGTTGCGTGCAAAGGCAATCTGACAATTCCAGCTGACATGGCCGGTGAAGACGATGACGTTCAGGTGCAGGATGGACAACCCGTTCAGGTTCCGGGGTTCTATGCTGACAGTCTTGTTCAGGACGGCATCGCAGAACACTGCGAGGCACCCAAGAAAAAGACATCTGCAAAGAAGTCGGTCGAACCGACCGCTGAAGAAAAGGCAGCTGCTGAAAAGGCAGAACAGGTCGAAGCGGCTGAACAGGCTGTGACGGATGCGCAGGCGGCGTTGGATGCGATGGGTCTTGGCAAGCCTGCAGGTCCGGAAATTGAGGCTTTGAAGGTCGCAAAAGAAGCCTTGGCTGCGCTGCAGGACTAATGGACAGCGCGCTGCGCGAAGAACTGATGGAAGCGGTGGATGATGTTTGGGCGGAAACGCTTAGGCATCTTCCGCTGTCTGATGGTCAGGAAGACCTGACGCGCGAAAAGGTCGAATTCACTGCGGTTGTTCGAACTGGTGACCGCGATACGGAACAGATGAACTTTGGTCGCGGTAACAACGCGCGGTCTGGAATTGCAGCTGCAGGTGGGCACCTGCGCATCGACCGTTCGGTTCATCCTGACATTGATGTGCGCAAGGGTGACAAGTTCGTGGCGCTGGACCGCGCGGGTGAACCTGCCTTTGAAGTTCTGATGGTCGATGACCGGTCACACTTGCGTTTGATTTGCGACTTGGGGGATGCCTGATGTCACTGACGATGATGGCCTTGCGGATTGCTGCTGTCGAAGCCCTGAAGGCAGGGGGCACGATGGTGGGCACGAATGTTCTGGACAGCCAGATTTCAGCCATTGACCAGACCGTGGACGGTGACCTGAAAACGGACCAGAAGCGGCCCTTCATTGCGGTCTATTCGGACAACAGCAAAGCGGAAGATTTGGGTGATACCGGGCTGCGTGCGAACGGTCGGGTTGAACTGACGTTCAATTGCGGTGTTTCGCTGACCATGGGTGAGTTGAACAAGGACACCGGTGTCACCGAAATCATCGAAGGGTTGCCATCGACTGATGCGCAGTTCGAAGCCATTCTGGACATTCTCGGATGCCAGATTTGTCGTGTTCTGACAGATGCGTCAAACCCTTGGTCGCAGGTGTTCGGCAATCTTTGCGTGCTGGTTTCCAAGGCGCAGGTCCGGTCCAGCAGTGCGGCGGAAAACGTGCGCCTGGCTTGCGGTCAGCTGAAGGTGACGGTCGATGCCTATGCGGACCCACCGTTTGGTCAGGTGTTCGCTGACGGCAGTCAGTGGCCAACCTTTCTGGCGTTGATGGAACAGTTCGATGTGAAGCAGCTTGGCCTTTTCCGGCAGATGTTGGGTCAGCCTGGTGCTGCTGAATACCCGGACTTTGAAGCGCTGACCGGGATGACATCGCGCGACGCGGCTTCATTGCGCCTCTTTTCCTTCGATGGCGTGCCTGCAGCATCCGTGGTGCTAGGTCCGTCTTCAGTCGTGGACCGCAGCTGATGGGTCTGTCTGAACAAATGGATGATCTGCGCCGCCGGTTGGCAGCGTTGGAACGGCGCATCGGTTCGCAGGGTCGCACGGGTGTGGTCACTGAAGTCGATGCCGCAAACGGGCTTGCCCGTGTGCGGCTGACGGAAGGTGATGCCCCCATGTTGACAGGCTGGTTGCCATGGACGGAACCGGCGGCTGGTGCCAACAAAACCCACAACCCGCCATCGGTCGGGCAACAGGTCGAAATCAGGTCAGAAAGCGGTGACCTGCATGACGCAACCATTCAGGGCAGCCTGAATTCAGCATCAAATGGCAGGCCATCGGGTGCCGGTGATGAATTTGTGCTGCTGTCAGTCGGTGCTGCATCAATCAAGGCCACGGGCGGTGGGTCTGCCATCGTCATCACCATCGGTGGCTATTCCCTGACGCTATCGGCTGCAGGGGCGGTCAATACCGGTGGCGCGTTGTCTCACAACGGAAAGAACATTGGCGACACGCACAACCACAAGGGCGTGACGGCAGGACCATCAAACACTGGAACACCAAACTGAAGGGAAAGACCATGACTGCATTGAAGAACTATGAAGTGACTGAAGCGCGTTTCATCGGGGGGCAGCACCGCAAAGTCGGTGATCCAGTCCAGATGACTGAACGTGCTGCGAAATACTACGTTGCACCATATGGCACCGGGCTGAAGGCGGTTTCGCCAGTCGCCGCGACGGTTGCTGACAAGCCCGTGGAAAAGCAGCCCGCAAAAACCAAGCCTGCAGTTGACGCCAAGGACTGATTTCGCATGGATTTGAACCACCACACGGGGGCATCGGTCGATGGTTGGGCGCATGTTGTTCAATCCATCGAAACCATACTGGTGACCCGGCTGAACACGCGCGTGTTCATGCGTCAGTTTGGGTCTGATGTCCCTGCGATGGTGGACATGCCCATGAACGATGCCAACATCATGGCGCTTTATGTGTCGGTTGCTGAAGCGATTGACCGTTGGGAGCCGCGATTTGAACTGACGGATGTGAGCCTTTCAGCCGGTGCTGATGGGGTCATGTCTTTGCAGCTGAAGGGCAACCACATGCCCAATGCCCATTTGGGCGACGACACGGTTGTGAATGATGAAACGCAAGTCATCCGGGTGCAGGGCACCCGCGTGGACAATTGGAGCCTTGCCGCATGAGCCGTTTTGCAGCCCTGGACCTTTCGACTTTGCCTGACATGTCTTCTGTTGCGGTCTTGGATTTCGACGCCATTTTGGAAGCGCGCCTTCAGGAACTGGAAGCGCAGCTGTCTGAAGTGTTCGAAGCCCCCAGGGTCGCTGAAGCGATGGCGCTTGCGCGCAACATTGCGGCCAGTCCGATGCGTTACCTGAATGAAGCAGCTGCGGCGCGTGAACTGTATCTGTCGAACCAAATCAACACTGCCATTCGGTCTGTGTTTCTTTCGACGGCACGCGGCCCTGACCTTGACCAGATCGGCGCAAATCGCGGGGTTGTGCGGAAGGTTCTGGATGATGCGGACCCAAAGAACATCATTCTGGAAAATGATGAAGCATTCCGTGCCCGCATTCAGCTGGTCATGGAAGCCTATTCACCGCACGGAACGGAAGGGTCTTATGTCTATTGGGCGCTGGATGCGGATGACCGGGTTGTGGATGTCGCTGTCTATGGTCCAAACCACGGGCTGGACCCTGCCATTCCTGCAGCTGAACCAAAGATGGTTGTGCTGTCGTCAGAAGGTGATGGAACGGCTGACGCGGCGTTGCTGGAAGCTGTCTTTGGCAACTGCACCCCTGACATGCGCCGCCCGGTTGCTGACAAGCTGACGGTCATTTCTGCGACCCCTGTGCCCTATCAAATCCAAGCAGTGCTGCACGTCACGTCAGCGGCGTCTGCGGGTGTCGTGCTGGCTGCGGCGCAGGCCACGGCTGAAGCCTTTATCAGCAACCGCCTGCGGATTGGCCGCAAGCTGTATCGCACGTCTTTGGCCGCTGCCTTAAGCGTTGAAGGTGTCGTGGATGTAGTCATCACGCATCCGGCTGCTGACCTGGATATTGGGCCATTTGAAGCGCCGTATTGCACTTCCGTCAATCTGACGGCTGAAGCTGTGTCAGGTGGGTGGCGTGATGTTTGATCGAACGCAAAGCATGTTGCCCAAAACAGCCACGGATTTGGCGCGCGCCTTGGACATCCTTGAAGAACGGCTGTTCATGCTGCCAGTGGCGATGATTTCCAAAGACCCCATGACGGTTTCTGAAGCCCTGCTGGACCATCTTGCATGGGAAAATTCGGTGGATGTCTGGGATGTCGATTGGCCGGAAGACATCAAGCGCAACGTGGTCGCGATGTCTGCGGAAGTTCACCGTTTCAAGGGTACACCACACGCCATCAAGCGCGCTTTGGATGCCCTGGACGTGCGCACAGAACTGGTGGAATGGTGGCAGGCTTCGCCGGAAGCGGCACCGGGCACGTTCGATGTCACCGCCTATGCGGGGCGGGCGCTTTATTCCGATGAAGAAGTGTTCATCAATCAAAAGATGGTGCGGTCCATCATTGCGGTGATTGAGCGTGTCGCACCCGTGTCACGCGGCTTCACCGTCGCGGTGGGTGCGAAGCTGCGCCTGCAGCCAGTGGTCATGGGGGCAAATGCATCCGTCATCGGCTTTGCGCGGTTCCGCATGAATGTCATCCAGCAGACGCCACGTCTGCCGTTGAAATCGACCCCGGCGGGTCACGCATCAGCGATTTCCGTGACGCGCGGACGCATCGCCTAAATCAAGAGGAAGCCAATGTCAGAAACATTCACCCCGGTCATCACTGAAGCGGGTTTCGCAGCCGCGCTTGCTGCTGAAGAAGGCGGCTTCAAGGTAAACATCACCCATGTTGCGGTGGGCAGTTCCGGCTATGTCGTGCCGACAAGCGCCAACGGCAAGGCCACGCAAACCGCGTTGTTTGGCGAAAGGCAACGGGTCGAAATCCAAGATGCGCGCGAAGTCGGAAATGGTCAGACCGATATTTCATTCGTGGTCGAAGGGCCTGGTGATTATTTCATCAAGGAAGTCGGCTTCTTTCTGGATGATGGCACGTTGTTCGCCATCGCATCGCATCCAACGCAGGGGCTGATTTGGAAGTCTTCGATTTCCCGTGCGGCCATCGCGCTGGAATTGGTTCTGGAAGCGGTTGACCCGTCCAGCATCAACATCGTGTCCGCTGGCCCCCCGCTGCAGCTTTTGCTGACCAAGGAAATTGCAATCCTTTCCACCATTGCCGCGCGGAATGCGCTTGAAAACATGCGGCTGTCAGACCGCATCCATGACATCACAGGAGAATTTTGATGGTCGAAACAACCTATGAAGCGCAGCTTCGGCAGATTGCTGCATTCGATGATTTGCTGGAATATTTCCAAGGTCAGAAGCCGCGTTGGGATGGGGATGTAGCAGCTGCGCAAGCTGCCTACGCGGCGCTTTCTGGCAATTTGAAAGGCCTTATTTCGTCTGAGTTGAGCAGAGAGGTCCATGTCGACAGCACGCTTGATGCCCCAGTAGGGGCAACATATCCAACGATTAAAGAAGCGGTAGATTCCCTGCCGCGTTCTTCATATGCAGTTGTTCGTCTAAAAGCCGGTCAAACACATGAAATTTCCGCCCACGTTAATGTTGGCGGAATGACAATTGATTTCAGTTATACGGGGGACCTTGCTCTTGGAAAGCCGGTTATCAAACATATTGCGGCTTTAGAAGGCGGGAGCAATGTGATGTATGGGTTTATCGGTCACGCCTGCTCCATTCAAATTAGCACTTGCATCATTCAGCTTCCAACCGAAAGCCCAGACCCGAATGCATCCTGGGTAACCTCAGGACGTTCTGTTTTCAGCGGCTCAAGAGGTCGGGAGCGGTTCGCAGGGTTTCAGACTTGCACGGTAACAGGCGGCGTGCCGGAAGTGACGCTTGGCGTCATTAGCGTTTACGAGTCTGGATATGCAGGCCTGGGCTTTTTCGTGACCACTCTGGATGGCCCTATTTCCGCCGTTGTTGCTGCATCTGCGGGCGTTTTCAATATTCGTAAAACCGCTTTCACCCTTGCCAACGGCGCGACGGAAACTGACGGCGGCACGTTGGGCACCAACTATCTCTCAAACTAAGGGGCATGAAAAATGC
The DNA here is from genome assembly GCF_045763785.1 of Pseudooceanicola aestuariicola. Lineage (NCBI taxonomy): Bacteria > Pseudomonadati > Pseudomonadota > Alphaproteobacteria > Rhodobacterales > Paracoccaceae > Pseudooceanicola > Pseudooceanicola aestuariicola. The sequence goes on from NZ_JBJGSF010000013.1 coordinate 14,003, forward strand.
AATTTGATATTTCTCACAATGGCCGCACCACACTTTCCGTTGACCGTGCTGGCGCTGAATCGCTGGGCTATCCAGAAGAAGTAATTGTGGAAGCCGAGCGGGGCGTTCGCAAGAAATCTGTTAAGGGCGAATGCCGCCGTCGCATCTACGCCGCAGCGTCAGCTGAAACGCAGATGAACATGGCGACGGCTGCTGCATACGCTTCTTCTAAAACGGCCAGCGCCCGTTCTGATGAAGAGAAGTCGGTCATTGCGGGTGTTGAGGCATCACTGGCGTGGGTTGCTGAAATGAGAGGCAACGTGGCCACTTTGGTTGCTGATTTTGACCTAGATATTTCCGACGACGCCAACTGGCCAGTCTGTCCGGAAGCCGCGTTGGCGGTTGTAGCGATGTACTAACCATAAGTTGCCGATTTTCAACCTGACATCTTGCTTGCCGATTACGGACTGCAGGCAGGGCGCATCAGCGCAAAACCTGAAAAGTGTAGATGCTTTTCACCCCGGCCAGCGTGCCGGGTTTTCTTTTGACCAAAGGAGAAAGACCCATGGCTGACATCAGCTACCATCACGGCACGCGACTGTCGGAATCGAATGAAACCCCTGTTCTGGTGCAAGTGGCCCAGACGGCTGTCGTGGGCCTATTGGGCACGGCACCTGATGCTGACCCGGTGAAGTTCCCATTGAACACGCCGGTGCTGCTGAAGGGCACGCCAACCGATGCTGTTGGCATTGGCGCAACCGGCACCCTGAAGGACGCGATTGACGACGTGTTCGACCAAGTTGGTGCCTACACGGTTGTCATTCGCGTAGAAGAAGGTGTGGATCTGGCTGCTACCATGTCCAATCTGGTCGGTGACGCAACGGCGCGCACTGGTGTTCATGCATTGCTGAAATCCGAACCAATGCTTGGCATCAAGCCACGCTTGATTGCGGCACCGGGCTTTACATCTGGCGACGGTACAACTGCCAATCCCGTGGTTGCAGAACTCGTTGGTGTTTTGGATGCATTGCGGGCTGTGGCCTTTGTCGATGGTCCTGACACGGATGATGCTACTGCCATCCTTTACCGCCAGCAGATCAATTCGCAGCGTGTCTATGTTGTGGACCCCAAGGTTCTGGTTTGGGATACCGAAACCAGCACCAACGTCGCGCGGCCTGCGTCAGCGCGCTTTGCCGGTGTTCAGGCTCGTGTCGATAAGAAGCTGGGCTTCTGGCATTCGCTGTCGAACAAGGCCATCAACGGCATCACGGGCGTGTCCCGGCCTGTCACCTATGGCGCGCATTCGAACTATCTGAACGAAAACCACGTCAACACGGTCATCAACACGGGTGAAGGGTACATCACCTGGGGCAACCGTGGCGCGACGGATGATGACCTTTGGGTGTTCCTTGCCGTGCGTCGCACCGCTGACTTCATCAATGAAGCCATCGAAAAGGCTTACTTTGAATTCGTGGACAAGCCGTTTTCGGCAGCGAACGTCAAGTTGATGATCGAGTCCGGCAATGCCGCCATGCGGACCTTCATTGCTGAAGGTGCAATTATCGGGGGCCGTGTCTGGCTGGACCAAGACCTGAACGAACCAACGCAACTGGCAGCTGGCCGCATCACGCTGTCGCTTGATTTCGAACCGCCTGCGCCGATGGAAGACATCCGCTTCATCGCGCACCGCAACATCGAATACTATCTGGAACTGACCAAGGCGGCGCTTCAGGCAGCAGCCTGAAGCCCGGTCAATCCACCAACCCAAGATGCAGATGCGCCGCCGGTGCATCTGCACTGATGCCATCGCTGATGGCCCTTTCAGGAGATAAGACATGAAATCGACCCCGGCATTCCTGCTTCGCGATTGTGCGATGTGGCTGAACGAAGACGTGAAGGTTGGCCAAGCGTCAGAAATGACAATTCCACCCTTCAAGGTGAAGACTGACAAAATCCGCAATGCGGGCATGGTGATGGAGCGTGAAATTCGCCAAGGCTATGAACGCGAAAACGCCAAGTTCAAGATGACCGCTTTGGACCCCGCGACCGTTGCCGCGATCAACGGCATGCAGGGCACCACTGACACGTTGATGATTACCGGCGCGCTGGTCGATGAAGATGGCACCGTGACCAACGCCACCTGCTACCTGCGCGGCTTCCTGAAGGAAGCGGATTTTGGCAGCTGGAAGCCTGGCGACAAAGCAGAAACTGACTACACGTTTGTGTGGGAATATTTGAAGCTGGAAATCGGCGGCGCTGAAATGATCGAGGCGGATGATTTCAACGTGGCAGTCGGTGGCCAGTCGCAGACTAGCGACATCCGTGCCGCGCTTCTGCTGTAAAGGGGCGCGCAAATGGACCTGCCAATTGAAGTCCCGCTGACGCGGCCCGTCACGGTCGATGGTCAGACCTATGAAAAGCTGACATTCGATGAACCCGACCTGGACGCCCAAATTGCCTATGCGGAACTGGAAGCATCGTTTCCGGAACCCAAAAAGGTAAAGCAGGAAGACGGTTCTGAAATGGCCGTGCATTCCCCTGTCACTGCAGCCAAGGTGAACCGCTTCTGGCTGGCGCGCTTGACGGGCGTGTCTGAAGCTGTGGTTGGCAAGATCAAGGATTCGGACCTTGAAGCTGTCAATGCTGCAGCTGAAGCTGTCTTAGGTTTCCAAGCTGACAAAGGCGAAAAGGCTGGCGAAAGTTCGGGAAACGGAAGCCCGGCAAAGTAGCGGAAGACCTGCGCTTTGCCGCCGGATTTGTGGCGTCGGTGTTGTCGACACCATTGCCGCAGGTCATGATGATGAAGATGTCGGACTTCAACAAATGGCACGACACCGCACAGAAAGTGTGGGACGCGACACGGTTGAAGTTCGAATAGTCTTAATCGTCAGCCAGCGGCTGCTGAAAAGCATTGAGCGTGTCCCGGTCTCTTTTCCGGTCGGGGCCGCTCTGATGAATGCATGCCCGATACAGCGCGACAAGAAACAGCGCGAAAGCGCCTGCGCCCCAAATTCCGCCTGCGTAGACACCCAAGACCACCGTCGCCGCGATGGCGGCGGCTATCATCAGGATGGCAAAGATCATCGCAAAAATGTCCATGCCTAAGATGTAGGCATATTTCCCTAAAATTTCAAGGTATGCAGCACAATGGCAGGCAAGCGGATCACAACGGAACTGGTCATCAAGGCTGTTGACCAATACTCGTCTGACATCCGGAACATGACAGATGTGACAGGTCGCTTTGCGTCCAAAGTCCGGTCTGAAATGGGGCGCATGCAGGGGCTGCGCGGGCCGCTGAAGATGATTGAGGACTTCCGGCGTCAGCAGGCGGTGGTGCGTGGGTCCGCTGATGCGTTGGATGCGGCAAACGAAAAGACCCGTCAGCTGCTGGCCACCATCCGTTCGACCAAGAACCCAACAGCGGCGATGCGTCGTGAGTTTGAGCGCGCGCGCACAGCGGCTGGACGCCTGGAAGAAAAGCACCGGCGCAATCGGGCGGAACTGCGCGGGCTGCAGGGGCAGATGCAGGCGGCTGGCGTTGACACGTCTGACCTTGCGGGGGAACAGCGCCGTCTTGCGGGTGCGCTGGATGCCGCCAACGGCAAGTTCGCACGTCAGGCTGACCGGATGCAGCGCCTGAAGGAAATGCAGGACCGTATCGCTGAAGGTCGTGAGCGGATGCAGCGGTCTTTGGCCACCGCTGCAAACCTTAGTTTTGTGGGCAATGCGTCCATGCAGACCGGGCGGCGTATGCTGACAGGCATGTCTGCGCCAATTATGCAGGCGGTCGAATTCGAAAGCGCCATGTCAGATGTCCGCAAGGTCGTGGACTTTGAAAGCCCTGCAGCTTTCCGGGCGATGTCGGAAGACATTCTGGAAATGTCCACGCGGATTCCGATTGCTGCGACGGGTCTGGCTGAAATCGTTGCCGCCGGTGGTCAGTCGGGTGTGGCACAGCAGGAACTGGCGCGATTTGCGGAAATGGCCGCAAAGATCGGTGTGGCCTTTGATATTTCGGCGGGTCAGTCCGGCGATGCGATGGCCAGCATCAAGACAGCCATGGCGTTGGATTTGGACCAGACGGGTTCACTGTTCGATGCGATGAACTACCTGTCGAACAATTCTGCAGCACGGGCTGACCAGACGCTGGATTTCTTGAACCGGGCTGGTGCTGACGGGTCAAACTTTGGTTTTGACAGCACGGAAACGCTGGCAATCGGCGCGGCGATGATTGCAGCGGGGGCTGGCGCTGACACTGCAGCCACGTCTTTCCGGAATATGGGCCGCGCGCTCGTTCGGGGTGAGAGTGCAACCGACCGGCAGAGTGGGGCCATGCAGCGCCTTGGGCTGGATGCGGTGGCCGTGGCGCGCGCGATGCAGGAAGACGCTGTTGGCACCACAATGGATGTCATGCAGCGTCTGAATGAACTGCCGGACCATTTGCGTGCATCGGTGATGTCGGACCTGTTTGGCGATGAAGCCCGCGAACTGACAAAGCTGATGAACAACATGAAACTGATGCCGGAAATGCTGGCATTGGTGGCTGACGAAACCCAATACCTTGGCAGCGCTGAAGCGGAATATGCTGAACGGTCGCGCACCACTGCGAACAACATGCAGTTGCTGCGCAACCAGACCACCCGCTTGGGTGTCAGCATCGGTGAAGTGGTCTTGCCGCCCTTGAATGAACTGCTGTCGAAGTCACAGGTCTTCATCGACAAGTCAGTGGCGTGGACAAAGCAAAATCCAAAGCTGACCAAGACACTGGTCATGGGGGGCTTTGCCCTTGGCGGCATGGCCGTCGCTGGTGGTTTTCTGTTGACCGCTGCAGCTGGCCTGATCGGCACTATGGCGGTTCTGCGCTTTGGTCTGGTGGGGTTGGGCGCGCGCGCGATCTTCGCTGGTGGCGGGTTGGCCCGCTTGGCGGGGCGCTTTGCGGGTCTGCGGCGTTTGCCGCGCTTCGCGCTGTCAACGCTGGTGACGCCTTTGCGGTGGGTGACAGGGCTTATTCCGCCCATTCGTTGGGGTGCTACGGCTGGAAGGCTGCGGTGGTCTTCACTGATTAGGCCGCTGGCGTGGATCGGACGTGGGGCGCTGCGCTTTATCCCTGTCATTGGGTGGGCTGCACTGGCCGGTGAACTCGCATGGCATCTGCTGATTAAGCCATTGGGGTGGGATAAATACCTTCCATCCATTGACTGGTCGCGGGTTTGGGGTGCGTTTTCGTGGGAAGGCTGGTTGCCGCAGGTCGATTGGTCCGAATTCATGTCCGCTGTCGATTGGCCTGATTGGGTCAGTGGGTTTTCCTGGTCGGATTTCTTGGTGCCTGTCTCTTGGATGACCTATGTGCCAAGGCTGGCGTGGCGAACTTTTGTGCCTGACATTGATTGGGGTCATTGGTTCACCTTCAAGTGGGTGGACCATCTGCCTGACTGGTCTTGGGATTTCATCCCTGATTTCGACATGGCCGGTCTTATAACATGGCCTGAAGCGCCGGATTGGCTGAAGTGGCTGATGGGGCAGGAAGAAGCGGCACCGCTTCCGCGCTCGCCCCTGCAGGCACCTGTCACATCTGCGCCGGGATTTGGCCGTTTGGCCCCTGAACAGCAGACTGCGGCGCGCACCGTTGTTTCGTCGCAATCCGCTGGCTTGCCTACGGCTGACCATCTTCAGGCTTTGCGGGAACACGCCGCTGCGCTGCGCGCTGAAATCGCTGAAATTCAGAGTGACATCGACAACATCGGTCAGGGACCAATGGCGGCGTCGATGGCCATGCCGCATCAGCAGACGATGGCGCTGCGCAAACGGGAACTGCAGGACGTCGAAGCTGAACTGGTCGATGCTGAAGCACGTTCAGCCACGCTGACTGCGGCACTGCAGGTCTTGGATGGCACGGAAGCAACGCCTGAAATCAATGCCGCGTCAATAGATCGTGCGTTGGAAAAGGTTGCGCGACTGTCTGCGCAACTGCGATCGATGCCGGGCGCAAGCGTCGGGGCGGCATCACCTGCAAGGCCAGCGGGTGCGCGGGCGTTTGGTGGTTCGGTGCGTGCCGGTTTGCCTTATCGGGTGAACGAACACACGCCAAAATCTGAATGGTTCGTGCCGTCTGCTTCCGGTGGCATCCTGAATGTGGGTCAGGCGCAGGCTGCGTTCATGTCGCATTTCGGTTCCGGGGCTGGTCAGGCTTCGGGCGTGTCGCGCGGCGCGCAGCGGGTCCGTTCTGCCAGCATGGCTGCATTGACCGCTTCTGCGATGGTTGGGGCTTCAGCCGCTGCTGCAGCCGCTGGTGGGGGCACATCCGGCAGGTCGATGTCAGCCCGTGTTGAAATCGGCAGCATCAGCATCGTCGCGCCATCCGGTGTGTCGGACCCTGAAGGGTTGGTTGATCTTATCGAAACCCGATTGGGTGACCGAATTGCTGCCACTTTCAATGCCAGCTTTTCTGATTAAGGGGGCACTTGATGTCTGGACCAGTAACCATGGCCCTGGGGCCATTTATGTTCCGTTCGCATGGCTTTGGGTACACCGATGTCAGCCGCAAGCTGGACACCACATGGGCTGAAATTGAAACTGCAGGGCGCTTCAATGCCCTGCAGTGGACCGGCCCGCGCTCTGAAGTCGTCACCATAAACGGCGTCCTGTTCCCGTTGGAATGGGGTGGCGCTGGTACGTTGGAAGGCGTGCGGTTGGCGGCAAAAAATGGAATTCCGCTGATGCTTGTGTCTTTGGGCGGGAAGGTTTTTGGCAGTCACGCAATTCAGAAGGTCGATGAAGACCGGGCTTTCCACAACCGCACGGGTGAACCTGGGCGAAATGCATATTCCATCGAAGTCCGGCGTATTGGGTCGGGCTTTTCATTGCTTTCACTGTTGGGGGTCATTTGATGCCGGCCGTTCATGTCACATCCACAAATGATGCCTTGGACCTGATTTGTGCGCGCCACTATGGCCGTCAGGCGGGGGCGGTTGAACAGGTACTGGATGCAAACCCGGACATCGCAGCGGTTGCGCACCGTTTGCCGGTCGGGTTGTCGATTGTCCTGCCTGACATTGCTGCCAGTCGGCAAGGTCAGCAAACTGTAAGGTTGTGGGACTGATGACGCATCCAAAGGTTCTGGTGGACATCGATGGTGTCCCTGTGTCCGGGCTGTTCTTTGAGCGCCTGGTCAGTTTGACCATCACTGACCGCGAAGGCATCCGGTCTGACACGTTGGAAATGACCTTCAGCGATGCCGCACCGCATTTTGCCAGTCCGCGGCGCGGCGCGGTGGCCAGTGTCACCATCCAGTCTGGCGCTGGTGGTGCCTTTGCAGGCGCCTATGTCATCGACCGTGTTGACCACAAGTGTCTGCCTTACACCATCACGGTGAGCGGGCATTCAGCTGACCTGCGGTCTGAAATGAAAACGCAAAAGTCACGCCATTGGGATGACACTTCAGTCAGGGACATCGTTGCGGAAATCGCTGGTGAATATGGCTTGGACCCCAAGATTTCAGATGCGGTTTCTGGTCATGTTTACCCATGGATTGGCCAGCAGGATGAATCAGACCTGAACTTTTTGGAACGGGTTGCCAATCGCCATGGTGCGCTTTTCACCATCAAGAATGGGGCGTTGCTCTGGCTTGAACGCGGCGCGGGCAAAACAGCTGATGGCACGTCAGTTTCGGCTGCAGTCATTATTCCGACTTCGATTGTAGAAGGCAGCTGCCGCGTGTCGGAAGGCGATGTTGACCGGTTTGCCAAGGTTAAGGCGTTTTATCAGGATCGTGGCAACGCCAAGCGGCGGGTCGTCATCGTCGATTGTGACCCTGAAGCGGATGGCGAACACGTCATGCGCGACCCCTTTGGTTCGGAAGCTGAAGCGCAATTGGCAGCTGAAGCCTGCGCGCGCGAGATGAAGCGCGGTCTGGTGCAGACGTCCTGTGCCATTGTCGGGCGTCCAGCGCTGATGGCGGGTCAGCCGCTGACATATCTTGGCGTGCGTCCGGGCGTGGATGGCCGCGAATTCATCACTGAAATGGTGAAGCATTCTTACACGAAATCAGGCGGTCTTCGGACATCGTTTGAAGGAAGGTTGAAGGCCGAATGACTGAAGAAGTGAAACTGACGGAACTTCAGAAGTGGCGGCGCGATATGCCTTCAGCATTCAGGAAATCGTTTATCGGTGTATTCGTGGGCGGCGTGACGGCAGGAATTGTCGCCTATTCCACTGATGTATGGTCAGGCATAATGGCGTGGTCTGAATACCCTGAAAAAGCGCTGCTTCAGAGGGAAGAAGACCGCCAGCTGATGCTGGATAATGCACGCGCCATCGCGCAGAATACTGAAGCGATACGGCGCTTGACTATCCCAACAGACATTTTCGAAATCAGTGACCGTTCAGGGCCAATCGACGGTTACTGCATTGATGGCGTCCCGTGCGAAATGAACATTCGCGTCCGGCGGAAGGTTGCGGCTTTGGCCTGTCAGATAGTGCCGGGCACCGTGGACTACTATTACCGCAATCCTAGAGACAATGAAGTCCATGATGTAATCACATTCGCGGGCGCGGCTAAGGATGTCGGCACGTCCTACATCAACCTTCCATTCAAATTTTCAACACCGCGTCGGCTGCGGCCCGGTGCGGAACTTTGCGTTCGCCCAAGCTATATCAGCTGCCCCGGTATGAGCGCCAAAGATGATCCGATTGACCCTGAAGAGGAGTGCTTCGAGGTGCCAATTCTTTCCCAAATGGAGGCTGATACGAATGAATGAAATTCAAAATTCGCTGAATAAACGTTTCAGGTATGCCAGCGATGAAGGGGATAGTTGGCGCATCTTGGCTGCTGAAGGTCCGGTTTCCGGCGACTGTGAAGACTATTCGCTGACGCTGGTCTGGCTATGGGAGCGGCAATCATTGCTGCGCTTCTGGTGGGCGCTGGTGACCTTCAAGTATCTGTTCTGGCACTGCCGTTCGCCGAGTGGTGGTGGACACCTTGTGGTCTGGTGCCGTGGTAGCGGCTGGACGGACAACATACAGCGCAAGCTGGTCGAAAAACTGCCAAATGGTTACCGCCTGCGTTTCCCATACCTGTTCCCGTTGGTTGCGCTGAAGTTCCTTCTGCGTCCATTGCTACGCCTGCTTTAAAACCAGCGCAGATCCACATCAATTCAACCTGACCGGCCCGTCTTTTTAGGCGGGCTTTTTCTATGGAGAATGGACATGACTATGACCATCAAAGAACGGCAAAAGTTGCTGAAGCGTTACGGGTTTTACCATGGCCGCATCGACGGCATTGACGGACCCAAAACATCGGCTGCAACTATCGCTTTCAAACAGTCCAGGGGTTTGCGGGCGCGCGATTATGTTGGACCTGTGACCATCATGGCGCTGCGTAAGGCAATTCGACCAGTCGCTGCAAATATCGCGTCGGATGGCGCGCGCTACCCTATGCCGGTTTGGCTGCGTTTGGCCTACAGTCACCTAGGGCTTCGCGAAATTGTAGGGCGGCATCACAACGCTGAAATTTTGGGGTGGTGGGAACGTCTTTCGCTACCGTTCAAGGATGATGAAACGCCATGGTGCGCGGGGTTCGGGAACGCGATGGTGCAGGCTGCTGGTCTGCCTATCGTGAGCAAGAACCGTGCGGCCGCATTGGGTTGGCGCTGGAATGGGTATGGCACCCGCCTCGATGGTCCCGCCCTTGGGGCCGTCATGTCGATGGAGCGACCCGGCAGGCCCGGCAGTGGTCACATGACATTTGTCGCAGGTCGTGACCGCCATGGAAACATCATGGGTCTTGGTGGAAACCAAGGGAACATGGTTTCAATCAATCCCTACAGCCCGACCGCACGCAACGCACAATACCACTGGCCGGAAGGATCTCCGACACCTGCAGAAATTGGGCTCAGTTCCCTGCCGGTTATCACTTCTAGTGGTGCCAAGCTGACCAACGAGGCATGACATGCTGAAGCTTTTCGGAAAGTTTGTCATCGGCGGTCAGTCGGGTAAGCGTGAACAGGCGTGGGCGGTTTTCTTGTTGTGGTCCATCGCTTTTGGGTGGTCCGCTGCAAAAGAGGCAGCTGGCAGTTCTCTTGAGGGAACACAGGCTATCCTAACGCTTGCGCTGCCCTTGGTCATTGGCAACCTTACCGTTGCCCATGGCATGGAGTGGGTCAGTCGCCAAACCGGATGGGGTGGCAGGGAATGATTTCAATTGCATTGAAGTTCGGATGGCGGCTGCTGACCAGCCGTGTTGGCCTTGCCGTCATCTTATGTGCCGGTGGGTGGGCTTGGCATGTCGCGGATAAATCGCAGGCCGTAAAAAGCGCGCGTGATGGCTATGTGCTGCAGGTCGAACTGGCTGCTGCAGAAGCTGAACTGGCGGAAATGAGGCGGCGCGCAGCTGTGGCAGATAACGCAAACCGCGTCTTGCAGGAAAAGGTGCAGGCATCCGAAGGGGAGGCCCTTCGATTTGCCGCAGAACTGGAGGCTTTCGAAAATGAAACTGACATCAATGCTGAAGGTGTTGTCGATGGTGACCTTCTGCGCCGCCTGCGATCAAACTGAAGCGCGGCTGGATACTGTAGGCGCAGATCGAGGCGCGCGCGCCGCTGAACGAACCCTGCCAGCTTTACCTGAAGATTGTCGCGCCCTGTCGCGGGCTGGTGTCCAGAAGGGTGACCGGTTGGATGTGGCCTTGCTGAAGATTGACCGTGCTTTGACCCGTCAGAATATGCGTACAACGCGCTGCGCTGAATGGTTTGACCAGTTACGTGCCGGGTTTCAGTCTTCACCTTCTAACGGCGCGCCGTGACTGTCACGCTGGCGTTCTATAGAGGGCGTGGCAATACTGTCTTCCAGCGGTTTCAGGACGGTTTAATTCGGAGCGTGACGGGCGGCATCTATTCGCATGTTGAGCTGATTTCTGGGGCGGCTTTGCCTGGGCATTGGTCGATGTGTCTTTCAGCGTCCGGTCGTGACGGCGGGGTGCGGCAGAAGCGCATTCTTTTGACTGCAGAAAGCTGGGGCTTAGTGTTTTTGCGGATGGATGCTGAAGCACCTTGTCAATTCATCAGGGACCGCTTGGGGGCGCGCTATGATTACGCTGGCTTGATGCTATCACAGGTGCTGGCGTTTGGTCGGCACAACCCTGACCAATGGTTCTGTTCGGAGATTTGCGCAGCTGCTTTGGGGATTCCCAATCCGCAGCGTGTGTCACCACAGTTCCTGTTTGATGTCGTGACGTGGGCGAGAAATGGCATGCGCGCGATCGGCTAAAAACGTGGTCCACAAATTTGGTAAGCTATTGTTTTGTATAGGGCGGTTTGGACCATTTTCGTGGTCCACATCGCCCTTTTTTTTAACCAAAATTTTCTGCTATTTGTGGACCGTGTGGGGGCACCATTGCATCAGCTATCCCCTTGGTTTTGCTTCAGCATTTAGCCGCTGCTAGGAGCCGTAGACCATGTCGG
>NZ_JBJGSF010000014.1:0-22145 GCF_045763785.1 Pseudooceanicola aestuariicola
CTTGTGTCTCTTCGTAGCCATCTTGGCCCTCCGTTTTCCTTAACATAACGGTGGACCACTTCAGTGGGGGAGGACCATATGGTGACAACCGCGGCCGAGTTGACCGACACGATGGCGGCTGACGCCCTGTCTCATGTCGTTCATGGGTATCATCGGTTCCGGCGCTATACCCCAAGAATGCTGCGGGCGCTCGATATCTGCGCCGCCCCGGTGGCGGCACCCTTGATGCAAGCGACAAAAATTATCGCCCAGGATCGAACTGATGCGCCCCGTCAGGTTGGCTTCTTGCGCCGAACCTCAAAATGGCATCGGCACCTCAATGCTCAGGACCCAGGTGACAATCGGCTCTGGGAGGTCACCGTGTTGTTCCAGGTGCGCGAAGCCTTCCGATCCGGCGATATATGGCTGCCCCATTCCCGGCGCTACGCCGACCTGAAACAGGCCCTTGTGCCTTTAGAGGCCGCCAAGGTGATGCCGCGCTTGACCATGCCATTTGAGCCGGAGGTCTGGCTAGCCGACCGAAAGGCACGGTTGTGCGAAGGGCTTGAGATGTTGGCCAAAGCGGCAAGAACGGGCGCGATCCCAGGTGAGCCCATCGAAAATGGCATTCTCAAAACTGACCGACTGACCGGCGCAGTGCCTGACGAGGCCGATGCCCTGGTACTCGACCTCTACGACCGCCTGCCTGCGGTTCGCATCACTGATCTACTGCTGGAAGTTGATGACGATATCGGCTTCACAGAAGCCTTCACCCATTTGCGCACAGGCGTTCCTTGCAGGGATCGCATCGGGCTGTTGAACGTTCTGCTGGCTGAGGGGCTGAACCTTGGTCTGAGCAAGATGGCCGAGGCAACAAGCTCGCACGACTATTTCCAACTCTCGCGCCTGTCGCGGTGGCACATCGAAAGTGACGCCATCAACCGCGCTCTCGCCATGGTGATCGCTGCACAGTCGGAATTGCCGATGGCGCGGTACTGGGGCAGTGGTGTCACCGCGTCCAGTGACGGACAATTCTTCCCGACAACACGGCACGGCGAGGCGATGAACCTCATCAACGCCAAATACGGCTCAGAGCCAGGGCTGAAAGCCTATACCCATGTCTCCGATCAGTTCGGCCCGTTCGCCACACAGAACATTCCAGCCACCGTGAATGAAGCGCCATACATTCTGGACGGGCTTCTGATGAACGAGGTCGGACGGAAGATAAAAGAGCAATACGCCGACACGGGCGGCTTCACCGATCACGTCTTCGCCGTCACCGCGCTGCTGTCATACCGGTTCATTCCCCGCATACGTGATCTGCCGTCAAAACGGCTCTATCTCTTCGACCCTGCTGCTGTGCCGAAGGAAGTCCGCGGGCTGGTAGGTGGAAAGATCAGAGAAAAGCTGATCACGGAAAACTGGCCGGATATCCTGCGCGCCATCGCAACGATGGTAGCAGGCGTCATGCCGCCAAGCCAACTCTTGCGGAAGTTCGCATCATATCCGCGTCAGCATGAACTGGCGCTTGCCCTACGAGAGATCGGACGCATTGAGCGCACCCTGTTCATTATCGATTGGTTGCTGGACGCCGACATGCAGCGCCGCGCACAAATTGGCCTGAACAAGGGTGAGGCACATCATGCGCTGAAAAACGCCCTCCGTATCGGTCGCCAGGGCGAAATCCGAGACCGAACTTCTGAAGGACAACACTACCGCATGGCAGGGCTGAACCTGCTGGCCGCGATCATCATTTATTGGAACACCAAACATCTTGGCCAGGCAGTTGAAGTCCGAAAGGGCACCGGCTTCGACTGTTCGTCAGGCCTTCTGGCGCACATTTCGCCACTGGGATGGGCCCATATCCTGCTCACGGGCGAATACAGGTGGAAAACTAGGTGATCTACGGGCTTAGGGTGTCATTCTGCACTCAGCCGGACCAGACCCCAGTTAGGAAGTCTATCACTACGGCTCGCGCTGCCAACGCCAGCTGTCTGGGTGCTCACGTGTCAGATCGTCGATCTGCTTGTCATATTCCTCGTCTGACAGACGTTCTCCGATGTCACAGGCGATATTTTGAACGCTTTTGGCCCGATACAACTGCGCACCCAGAAATGCAATTTCATGCACCATTTTTCGCTTGAGCGTTTCCGCAAAATCCCTCGGGTCGTTTACTGCCATTGTAAAAGCGCCGTATCCACCCGTGACGCATTGTTGGAAATACGCCACAAGATCCGGAGCGCTGTCATTCACAATCGGCAACCCATTGATGGTGATGCCTTGGTAAAGAGCGCGCGCGCGCGCCTCTTCAACAGGAGGTCCGGCGTTGTTGTACCCATCCGAAGACAGATCAATCACCCAGCGTTCCGCGAACGGTGCGGTTTGAAACTGCGCTATGGCCTGATCAAGAGCCGAAGAGATTGCCGTTTCCCCGCTGCGTTGCAAAGGAGCCTCGCGCAATTGGTCTGCAAGGGCATTGGCCGCGGTCGCGCTATCGACAATTGTCCACGGGATCAGGACGACCTGCGTTCCGGGCCCCGCCCATTCCAGGTATGTTATGGCCGTACGTCCATGCCGCCCCGATAACATCGCCCCAATCACGTACGGGTCGCGAAAGGCGCTGACGTAGCCTCGGCGTTGGAGGTCAAGCTCATAAGGCCCGACAGAAAATGAAATATCCGCGGCAAGTATCAGCGCAGTATCGACGCGATCCTTTGCGAAGGCGGGCCATGCCAAACCCAGCACAAACCAAGCGGCCACCGTCATCCACCTCAGTGAGGTTCTTGGGGTCATAAAGAACGTCCCAATTTAAATAAGATCAGGGCGCCCAACGCGCCCTGATCGCTGTTTTGCAATGGCCCTTTAGCCCATTGCCGCCTTGACCTTTTCAGGTGTGATCGGCAGCGAGCGGACCCGAGCGCCAACGGCCTTGGCAATTGCGTTGGCAATCGCAGGGCCGACCACGGTAGTCGCAGGCTCACCGATTCCAACCGGATAACGGCCCGTCTCGTGCACGGCGACATCCAGCTCGGGCACATTTTCCATGCGCGTCGGTGTCATACCATCGTAGTTGGTCGCGCTGAGCGCGCCATCTTCCATGGTGACGTCTTCGAGCATTGCAAAAGAAAGGCCCCAAAGCGCGCCACCTTCGATCTGCGCCTTAACGCCATCGGGATTAATCAGCGTGCCCAGTTCCGCAGCCAAGGTCAGTTTCTTGACATCGACATCACCGGTTTCAGGGTCCACCGCAACCTCGGCTGCACAGGCCATCCATGTCGCCGAGTTCCGCTCTTGCGCGGACACACAGGCGACACCAATGGCCTCATTGTCAGCCATCTCTTTGCCATAGCCCGACCGCTCTGCCACGTCCTTCAGCATCGCCGCGAGGCGCAGAGAGCCACCTTCAGTCGCGCCTGCGCCCGCATTCTTGCCCGCGCCGTCCAGCATGCCAAGGCGGAAATCCAGCGGATCGGCCCCGGCGGCATTTGCAAGCTCATCCATGAAGCTTTCAACCGCAAAGAACTGCCACCCCGGAGCCACAGCCCGTAGGTGCCCCGAAGGCGTTGCCGCCTGCGCCACACCGTTGAGCGAGATCAGCGCCTTTTGGTTTTCAATCGAATACCAGTGGTCTGCACCGTTCACGGCAAACGGGTCGAACTTGGCTTCTGCATCGCCGGACAGGTCTGGTGCCATAAAGGCAGGTGCCTGACGGGCCGAGGCTGAAGACGAGGCCGATGAGGACTTCCAGCCGACAATCTTGCCGCCGGACAGGCCCGCCTCAAGCTGCATGCAGGATGCAGGGCGGGTAAAGTCCATCTGGGTGTCAAACTCTCGCGAGAAGAGCAGCTTGACCGGCTTGCCCATCTGCTGCGCCGCCATGATCGACATCATGACATAGTCAGCATCCAGCTTGCGGCCGAAGCCACCACCGAGCAGTTGTTGATGCAGCACCAGCTTTTCAGCCTCGATCCCCATCGCGCCCGCAAGGCCGCCAACCAGTGTTTGGAACTGGTTCCCAGCATAAAGATGCAACACGCCATCGGCGTCGAATTCAGCGGTACAGCACATTGGCTCAAGCGGTGCGTGGATGTTCAGGCCAGTGCTGTAATCGGCTTTCAACACCGTCTCAGCGCCAGAAATCCCTGCATCCGCATCCCCATCGTTGACAAAGATCCGCTCTTCTTCGCCGGTTTCAATCAAGCGCATGCTTTCGGCGTGAATGGCTTCGAGTGTGACGCCAGCATTCGGGCCAAGATCATACTCGATGTTGATGCCGCTGGTCGCCTGGTTCGCCTGCCAATAGCTGTCACCAAAGGCCAGAACCACACCGGTATGCCCGGCAAGCGGGTTGTCGATGACCATATGGCCCTGATAGCCAGCCATGGCTTGCGCCGCGCTGTCATCAACCGACTTGACCGTTGCACCATTGCGCACAGGCGGCGCGATTGGCACGGCAACAACCATGCCCGGACGCACGATGTCGATCCCGAACTGCGCTGTGCCGTCAGTCTTGGACGGAATGTCCAGCTGCGGGATGCTTTGACCCACGTAACGGCGCTGGTCTGCAGTCTTGAGGGTGATGCCCTTAAGATCATCTTCAGAGAAGATGCGCGGCTCCACGCCTGCGGCGATCAACTCGCCATAGGTCATGGATTGACCATTGCCCGAGATAACACCCGCTTCGGCGGTATAGTCCTCTGGTGCGCCACCCATCTTGGCCGCAGCGGCCTCGATCAGTGCAATGCGCCCGGCAGCGCCGGCACGGCTAAGTGCATCAAAGGTCCAGTTCACCGACCAAGAGCCACCCGTCAGGGTGAGGCCGTGGCGCGCATCGATGCCGACATAGTCAATTTCGACCTTGTCCCAATCCGCCTCAAGCTCATCCGCAAGGATCTGCGCAAGCGCCGTGCCCACATGCTGACCCATCTCGGCCTTTGCAATGTGAACGACCACACGGCCATCGCCGTGCAGATCGTAAAAGATGCTGGGCGAGACTAGCGCATCTGCGCCCGCAACAGCCTGACCCGGTGCAACCAATCCATAACCCATTGTCACAGCGGCAGCGGCCCCTGTGGTCACAAGAAAGGCACGGCGGGAGATTTTCGTTTGTTCTGTCATCTGAAAGTCCTCCCCTTATGCCTTGGCTGCGGTTTTGATGGCGGCGCGGATGCGCGTATAGGTCATGCAGCGGCACAGGTTGCCGTTCATCGCATCGGTAATGTCTTCATCGGTGGGGTTCGGGAGTTTGGCAAGCAGGTCAGCCGCCTGCATGATCTGCCCCGACTGACAGTAACCGCACTGCGGCACCTGATGTTCGACCCAAGCCTTTTGCAGCGGGTGATCGCCGCCCAGACCTTCGATCGTGGTCACTTCGGTGCCATCCTCGAGATCTTCGAGATAGGTCTGGCAAGACCGAATCGCCTCACCGTTCACATGAACGGTGCAGGCCCCACAGAGGCCAGCGCCGCAGCCGAATTTGGTCCCAGTCATGTTGAGCTCTTCACGGACGACCCACAGCAGTGGCGTGCCTCCGTCAGAGGTGACCGAGGTTTCGGTCCCATTGATGATAAGTTTTTTCATTATTTCCTCCCTAGCGTTTGCTTGGTCTTGGTTTGTGTTATCGCTTGAACCCCAATGGTTTTGATTGTTGGGGGGCATAGGCCCGTGAGGCCAACGCGA
Source organism: Pseudooceanicola aestuariicola (assembly GCF_045763785.1). NCBI lineage: Bacteria > Pseudomonadati > Pseudomonadota > Alphaproteobacteria > Rhodobacterales > Paracoccaceae > Pseudooceanicola > Pseudooceanicola aestuariicola. The sequence continues at coordinate 5,659 of NZ_JBJGSF010000014.1, forward strand.
AAAACACGGTGGCGCAGCCGAGAACGACCAGCAGGGGCACCAGAGCAAAGCTCTGGTACGCCGAATATCTGATCAACTCGACAGCATAGGTAAAAGGGTTGAGTGCGCAGATATCATGCAAAAGCTCAGAGCTTTCGCGCATCCGCCACAGCGGGTAAAGTGCACTGGATAAAAAGAACATCGGGAATATCACAAAGTTCATGACCGTCGCGAAATTCTCAAGCAGCGTAATCAAGGACGATATCAAAAGCCCCAGCGCTCCCAGCATGAAGCCCGACAATACAATCGCGGGGAACACCAGCGCATATCCATTAAGGGGCAGCGCGACGTCAAAAATCCGGGCGATGGCAAGAAACGCATAGACCTGCAAGGTTCCGACAAACACACCCGCACAGAGTTTGCAAAAGAGCAGCCAGCGGCGCGGCAAAGGCGCTGTCAAAAGCAGCCGCATTGATCCCATTTCCCGGTCATAGACCAGCGACAGCGAGGATTGCATACCATTGAACAACAATATCATCGCGCACAGTCCCGGCACGATATAGACCTCATAGGTGATGTAGGTCTGATAAGGCGGAATAATGGATATGCCCAACGCCGCGCGAAACCCTGCGGCAAAGATCACGAGCCAGACCAGGGGCCGCACCAAAGCCGAAAGAAACCGCCCGCGCTGTGTGAGAAAGCGGCCTAGCTCTCGCATCGTGATAGCCTGAAAGGCAGTGACATAGGGCGTCATGCGGCTGCCTCCGCTTTCGATGTCAGCACTAGAAATGCCTCTTTCAGTGTCCCGCTCGTTGCCAATTCCTTGGAGTGGCAGTCCCGCAGGATGTGCCCATGATGCAGCAGAAGGACGCGATCATCAGGTCGAATTTCGTCGACAAGATGCGTTGCCCACAGCACCGTGACCCCTTCGGCCGCTAGGTCATGCACGTGGTGGGTAATCGCATCACGGGAGGCGGCATCGAGCCCAACAGTCGGCTCATCCAGCAAAAGCACCTGTGGTTCGTGGATCAACGCGCGTGCAATTTCCATCCGCCGCCGATGCCCCCCGTTCAAAGCGCGCACCTTTTCGGCTTTGCGCTCTGCCATCCCCAGCCGGTCCAGTGCGGCCTCAATGCGGCGTGCCGCTTGTTTCCCACTCAGCCCATGCAGCGCCGCGAAATAGGTCATATTGCGCCAGACCGACAAATCCAGATCCAGCGTTGGCTGCTGAAACACAATGCCCAACTGCGCCAGTGCCTTTCGTGGGTCTGTGCGCAAATCAAAGCCCGCGAGCGTCAAACGACCCGTTTGCACCGCCTGCAAATGGGTCAAAAGCGAAAAGAGGGTCGACTTGCCCGCACCGTTTGGTCCCAAAAGTGCACAGAATTGGCCTGCCTCAAGTGAAAAAGAGACATCGCGCAGCGCCTGTTTTCGACCATAGCTGTAGCTAAGACCCTCAACATTCAGCGCGCTCATAGCGTCACCTCCCGGAGCGTTGCGGGGCTACCAAACAACTCAACCGTTTGCCCGGCCAACCGGGCCGCCTCCGCCCGGTCATGGGTCACGAGCAGCACAGCCGGGGCGTACTCTTCGACCAGTGATTGCGTGAGATCCAGCATTTCACCGTGAATCTCTGGATCAAGCGAGGTGAACGGCTCGTCCATCACCAGAAATTCAGGCTGGCCCAAAAAGGCGCGCGCCAGCGCCAAACGGCGCTGTTGACCCAAAGACAGCTGACGCGGCCAGAGGTCTGTTTTGTCCGCAAGTCCAACACGCCCAAGCATATCACGCGCCTGTGCCTGTGTGGCATCGGGATGCATCAAGGTCAGGTTGGCCAGAACCGAACGCCATGGCAGCAAAGTAGGTTCCTGAAAGACCAGACCAATCCGGGGCGGTACCTGCACTGAACCGCTGAACTTCGGGTCCAATCCGGCGATGATGCGCAACAATGTAGACTTACCAATGCCGGAACGACCAATGATGGCCATGGCCTCGCCCAGCCCCAGCGAAAAGCGGACATCTCGCAGCACCTCGGTTGCGCCGAACCGCTTAGACTGAACATCGACCGCGATCACGCCACCCTCCAACGGCGGCTTGACCGCTCCCAGGGTTGCAAGACGAACCATTCCACGAGCAGCATGATCGCGATGAAGGAAAAGGCATAGACCAGCACCATGCTCACATCGAACAATTGGAAATAGAGGTGGATTTGAAATCCTACCCCGTTTGAACGGCCTAACAATTCAACAACCAGAACGATTTTCCAGATCACGGCAATACCGCTGCGGGCGGCGGCAGCGAAATAGGGGGCCAACTGGGGCAGTTCGACATGCAATAAGCGCCAGATCGGGGCCATGCGGTAGACCATCGCGAGCGCGGCGATATCCGGCGAGCGTGCGCGTGTTCCTTCTCGGATCATCACCGCCACATTGGGCACTTTATTTAGCGTCACCGCAGTGATGGCGGCGGTCTCGTTCAGCCCTATCCACAGATAGCACAGAACGATCAGCACCAGCGCCGGGAGGTTGAGGAACACCACCAGCCAAGGGTCCAGCCAGTCATTCAGCGCCTCAGACCGCCCCATCGCAAAGCCGAGGACAACCCCGAGGCTCATGGCGAGGCAGAACGCCCAAAACACGCGCAGCAATGTCTGGCTTAAGTGATAGGTCAACTCCCCAGACTGAAGCTCTGCCCAGAACGGGGCCAGAAGGCTACCCGGCGTGGGCAGCACTGCAGGATCAACTGTCAAAACGGCCAAGCCAAGCCACATCACGAGAAAGCCCGTGATCGAGATCAGCGTTATGGCCGTTTTGCGCATCATGTTGGCATTACTCGAAATTCAGGAATACGCCCTCGGGCAGTGTGTTCGCCTCACCCACCAGCTTGTCACCGCCAAGTTTCGCCATAACGGCAAGCATCGCACCGGCGGCTTCCTCATCAACCGGACCGGCGGCTGGGATACCTGCGCGCCAATCATCGCGCAGGGTTGTGAATTGGGTGTCATTCTTGGCGTTCATCCGCTCGCGGATCGCCTCCCATGCGGCATCATCGCTGCCGAGCACCTCTTTGGCACCACTGGATGCAAGATACAGCCCTTTGGCCAGTTCGGGATGTTCCGCGACAAAACTGTCCTTCATCACATAGCCCAAAAGCGGCGTTGCAGGGTCAAGACCCAAAGCCGTGGCTGCATCTGATACGGAAATGATCTGACGCATGCCTGCCGATTTCATCTTGGCAAGGAAATGCCAGAAATTAATCGCGCCGCCCAACTCGCCCTTAAGTCCCGTCTTAAAGATCAGGGGTGGTGCGCCAAAGACTTGCTCGGTCGCGGCTTTCAAATCCATGCCATATTCCTGCTGCGCATAGGCGCGCAGGATCAGCCAGCTTTTATCAAGCGGCCCGCCAGCGATCCCCACCTTGGTACCAGCTAGATCGGTCAGCGTTTGTACCGCGCTGTCCTTGGGTACAACAAGACCGCCGACGGCTGTGGAATAGGGGAACGTGGCAAAACCCTTGCCAGAAGCCCGTTGCCGCGCGGTCCAGATCCAATCGGCCACGACCACATCCGCCTCACCGCCCTGAAACGCCACACGCGAGGCATCCCCGCCTGCATAGCCCTGCACCACCAGCTCAAACCCGTTGGATTTGTCGAGACCAAGCCGCTTGATCGTGTCCAGCTCCCAGTTCACGGTGCCAATCTTCAAGACAGCAACGCGGAGTTTTGGCAGATCGTCGGCTTGCACCAGCGTTGCACACATAAGAGCAAATGACGTTACAAAAAGCTTGAGAAAGCGCATGATTGGGTATCCCTTATTGGATTTGGATTTTGATCTGTTGGCTTTCGCCAACGGAGCCGGGGATTTTCAGCACATATGAGCCAGGTTTGATCGCGACAAATCCAAGCTCCAGCTCACCCGCGTCATCGAATTCAAAGCTATCAACGGCCATGGGGCGTACTTCGATGTCGTTGATGACAATCTCATCCATCCAGATCGCGCGAAAAAAATCCGGCCCGCTAAGCGCCAGTTCCGCACTGCCATCCGAGGTGATGATCATCTCATAGTAAGCGCCTGATTGCAGGACTACGTCCTCACCGAGCGGCTTGCTAGAGCCAAGCGTCAACTCGATATCATCGCCTTTGTTGCAACCGGCCAAAAGTCCTGCAAAACCCAAGTTGTCACATAGCGGGGCAGCTGATGCCGGGGCGGCGGCAAGGGCCAAAGTAAATGCCAGATGCTTCACGTCTTTCTCTCCTATTTCACGCCGGCCGCGACAACCACGCCCCAGGGCTGTTGCCCCACAGGAATGGACCGCACGGCCTCTTGTTTCGCGACGTCAATCACGGTGATGTCGTTGGTGTTGCCATTGGTGGTCAGCAAGAACTCTTCGCCGGGGGTAAAGGCCAGTTGCCAGACCCGCTCACCCACCAGAATATACTTCACAACCTCAAGCGTCTGGGCATCGACCACTGCGACTCGGTTCGAGGGCCCAAGCGCCACGAAGAGCCATTTGCCATCCGACGTGACCTTGGCCCCCACGGGCTGAAGCCACTCGGGTTGAACACCCGGCACCTCGAAACGGATCTTGCTCACCTCGGTTGGCGAACCGTCCTCGGCGATGTCAAAAACCGAAACGGTGCCGCCAATTTCCGCGGTCACAAACAGGCGTTTGCCGTCTGAGGTGTACTCGGCATAGCGCGGGCGCGAGTCGACGAGCATGTTGTACTTGATCGCATTCGTTTCCGTGTCGATGAAATGTGCCATGTTCGTGGTTTCGGACGTGTTCACCACAAAGGCTGAATTGGGGCTGATCGCCATGCCTTCGGGTTCCACGCCCACCGGGACCTCTGCCAGAACCGCATGGGTTTCGGTGTCGACGACCGTGACAAGGTTGTCGTCCTCATTGGCAATATAGAGACGGCGACCATTCGGCTCTAAAACAAAGAGTTCAGGGTCGGGGCCTGAGGGCAGTGTGTGCAGTTCCTCATAGGTTTGCGTATCGAACACGCGAACAAGGTTGTCATCGCTGGCGCAGACATAAAGCTTGGTCCCATCTGGGCTGACAGTGATGCCGCGCGGGCGCAGGCCCGCCTGAAACTCGGTCAGCACCTCCCAAGATGTGCCGTCAATCACCGTCACAGTATTGCCGCGTTCGTTGCTGACAAAGATACGATCCGCCTGCACGACTGTCGCAGCGAGCATCAGAGAAAGGGTCATGACAAAGCGCATCTAATTCTCCCCTGTAAATGCAGTGCATTTGCTTTCGGGCCGATCCAGTCCAAGCGTGTCCAAGAGCGAAAACTGATGCAAAAACCCCTCTTGCGGAGAAACGCTTGCCGTGATGCGCCCGTCATAAAGCAAGATGGGCTGCCGCATTTGCCCGTTCCAATCTCGGAGAGTCAGGGGTTGGCCTTTGAATGCGGCCAATTCGAACGCATCGCTCAGCATATAGGCGCGCAATGTTTCTGGATCGTCCGAACCGGTGCGCACCACCGCCGCACCAACCGATCGCAAGGCAAGCCAAGCGTCATAGTCGGCTTCTGTCACGTAGCGTCCCGCCAACTTTTCAAATCGCGTTTGAAACTGGGTGCCGCCCCATGCCTCAGAAGCGGCACTAAAGCTGACAGGGCGCAAGCCGCTCGAGCCCATTACGGGGCGCGGATCCCGCAGATGAAAGGGCAGATAGGGCGCGAACACGTCAGACGCATCGGCGGCGATGACCATGTCATGGCGCTTGGCATTCTGCACCAAAACCGGGATCTGCCGCTGCACCGCAACATGGCCAGTATCGGCGCGGCGCGATCCGCCTGTGTCGAGGATTTCGCGCTCTTCCGCGATCTTGAGCCCGAACTTTGCGGCCGACCGGCGATATTCCTGCGCCAAAGTCAGATCAGCCGGGTTCGATCCATGCACCAAGAGCCAGCGGTCCCAACGCTTATACGCAGCGAATTGCGCAACCGCATCCGCGCGCATCGCGTCGCTTGGGGTGAAATGCAAAACATTGGCGCGGCATGCGGTATCGCGCAAAACGGTGTCGGATGCTCCGGCATTCAAAAACAGTGTCTCAGGCGCGGCGTCTGCGAGGTCTAGCAAGAGGCCCGCCGGGGCCGAGACAACGATAATCTTTGCGCTGATTTTTGCCAAATCCTCAAGCGCCGTCTCAGGCGTGCTTGCGATGGTCGTTAGCTCAAAGCTATGCCCCAAAAATTGCCCGGTGGTCTGGTTGTCTTGCGTGGCCAGCGCTGCCCCCGCGAACCCCAGATCGGCAGGCTTTTCCTCAAACCGAGATATGGGCGCCAGTTGCGGCGTATCCACGCGCAGCATCGCAGCTTTCAATTCGGCAGCGTCTAACGGTGCAGCAAGTACCAATGCGAGAGAGAACGCCAAAAACCTCATCTTGCGGCCCTGAGCGAGGACAGTGTGAACTCTGGTGTTAGCGCTTCGAACTTGGGGGCGGCGTAGGTCATGCCCTCAACCTCAGCAATGCCGGGGAGAATGCCTTGGTCCAAGATATCCGTCAGCGCATCATTCAAAGCATTCCTTAGATTGGGGCGCGATGACAGCACCGCTATCCCAATGTCCATCCCGACCACATGTCGCCAATCAGCCAGCCGCAGCGCCGTGAAAGGATTGGCTTTGCGATGCGCGTCGAATGCAGGCACATCAACGATGGCAAGCTCTGTTTTGGCCTTTTCAACCTCCCACAAGAACCCGGCTCCGGGGTTCATGGTGACCAGCATCGCGCGGTCGACGGGTGCAACCTGCAAAGTGGCAATCGCCCCGGAAAGCGTCCCCTGCTGCAGCGCCAATTCGCGTGTGCCAAGAGCATCAATTCCACTCGGCTGAGCAGTTCCATCCCAATAGACCAACCCGATCTCGGACCGCATATACCCACGCGTTACATCCACCGGGAACACATCGACAAAGCCCTGAAGCGTATCTTTCAAAAGCCCTGTGTCAGGGTCAATCTCTTGCGGCATATCCAGCCAGCGCGGCAAGGACGCACGTTCAAAATCAGGAACACCGACCGAGTTTTCGTAGCGCGGATGCCCCGGAACCGCATCACACAGCCCATGCGACAGCATCGCGTATGTTTCACGCACCGGATCGCTTTCTTCGTCCAGATCGTTTTCGATCCACAAAACGTTCAGCGGCAAGCCCATTCTTTGGGCGATCTCTTCGCTCAGGCGATAGTCAAACCCACTGCCGCCGGTCAACCTGCGACCCGCAACCACGCCACCATTGCGTGGAAGGCACATCGTCAGCCTATCGGGTGTTACCAAATCAGGTAGTGGCTCAGCCAAGGCCCCGCTGACCATCATCAGCGAGAGCGCGCCAAAACACTTGAAAAGGGATACCAGCCGCAGCACGGGGTTAACTCCCGTCTCCGCCATCGCCTGTTTCTGCCAAGGGCTCTTTCCCACCGCGCGTAGCCACATAGCGCCACAAGGCATCGATTTCGTTTTCCAGCAGGATATCACCCCAAGCCGGCATATCGCCCTTGCCTTTCAGCACAGCGCTATAAAACCCATCTTTGTTATCAGTGGGCCATTTGCGCAGGTCATAGGAACTAGTCCCGGGGTTGACCATCTTTGGACCGTGGCAATGAGCGCAGAAGTCTTTGTAGGTTTTGACCCCCAACTCCAATTCTTTTGCTGCCGTTTCCTCAGCGATCACTGGCGCCGAAAAAAGCGCCAGTGTCACAGTCATCGTTGCGATTGACTTCATTTTTTTTGGGTTACTCCGCCAACTTGAATGTCCAAAGCGCGCCGCCCGCAGGTGTTTGCGCCAAACGTTCATCACCAGAGAACTGCGTGTAAACCGCACCTGAACCCACAGCGAGCGTGACGTATTGGTTGCCATCGGCTTCCCATGTCATTGGCTGGCCCACGATGCCCGTGCCGACATTGAACTCATAGACCTTTTCGCCGGTTTCCGCGTTGAACGCCTCAAACTCACCGGACTGCGTGCCGGTAAAGACAAGGTTACCACCCGTGGACAGAACGCCTGCAAAGCGCGGCACAGCTGTGGTGTCTTTCCACTTCGTCGCCCCAGTCATCGGATCAATCGCGCGCAAAACACCGCGGTCACCTTCAGGCCAATCCCAGCTGAACTCGGCCCCGAAATAAAACACACCAGCACGGTAGGTCGGCTCAACCGCTTTGTAGTTCATGCCGATGTTCAATGTGTTCACAAACACGGTTTCCGTATCGGGGTTAAAAGACATGGGCGCCCAATTCTTGCCGCCAAACGCAGACGGCCAGAACGTTACCTGCTCGCCAGAGCGGGCCTGAGCTGCCATCGCCGTTTCATTCGGACGACCTGTCTCAAGGTCGATGCTGTCGGCCCAGTCAACACGCTCGATGAACTTGTTGGCCGCGACCAGCTTACCGGTGTCACGATCAAGCACGTAGAAAAACCCATTACGGTTCGCTTGCATCACAACTTCTTTGCCGTCCAGTTCCCCGAGCACCAATTCATTGGTCGCGTCATAGTCGAACGGGTCGTTTGGCGTGGTCTGGTAGTGCCACTTGATCCCGCCGGTCTTGGGGTCCATCGCCAAAATCGAGTTGGTATACAGGTTGTCGCCCGGACGCACACCCGCGTTCCAAGGACCCGCATTGCCGGTGCCCCAGAAGACGGTGTTTCTCTCTGGATCATAGGTGCCGGTCAGCCATGCGGGGCCGCCGCCACGTTCCCAAGCGTCACCTTCCGGCCATGTCTCGGACCCCGGCTCGCCCGGCTCCGGCACTGTGTAGGTCCGCCAAAGACGCTCACCGGTATTGACATCGTAGCCTTCGATATAGCCGCGAATACCGTATTCACCGCCGGAAATCCCAACGATCAGCACACCGTCAGCAACCAAAGGCGCGACGGTAAAAGAATAGCCGCCTTTGAAATCAATGGAGTTGGTTTTCCAGATTTCTTCGCCGGTCGCCGCGTCCATCGCGACAACATTGGCATCCAAAGTGGTGCGGAACAGCTTCCCGTCATACATCGCAACGCCGCGGTTCACGATCCCGCAGCAGGCAACGCGCGGAGTCTCTGCCGGATACTCAAGCCCAACTTTCCAGATCTGCTTGCCGGTCATGGCATCGACAGCCATTGTCGATTTGTGGGTCGTGACATACATCACGCCGTCTTTCAGAAGCGGAAAGCTCTCTTGGCCGCGGCTGTCGTCAAGGCTGTAGACCCAAGCCGGAACAAGCGCGCCCGCGTTATCCGAATTGATCTGATCCAGCGGGCTAAACCGCTGCTGGCCGTAACCCATTCCATAGGTCAGGACATCACCGGTCGTTGCAGTATCATTGGCCAAATCAGCCGCACTTTGCGCATTTGCAGCGCCTGAAAGCACAACGGACACGGCCAAGGCCGAGCAAAATAGTTTCATGTTATCTCCTCCCAATCGCTTTCAGCGATCAATGCATTGGATCGCGCAACTCTTTGACGATCGCGCTTCTCGCACATGCGAGTATATCAACTTTGCCGCCCCAAGCCTTGGAGCCACGCGTCAAAGACACTGCGTTTTGCGCCAAAAAAATTGTTTTTTTTCAGTATTATCTCGACAGAAATAGACTTTCAGCTAATGCCAAAAGCGCGTCAAAACACATTGCATGCTGTTAACCAACACACTTTTCTAATGAGAGAAACGGCCTTAATGCCGCTGCTGAAAGTATTCCGTTGGGGAACGTTCCAAAATTCGGCGGAACACACGGTTAAAGTGTGCTTGGTCCGTGAAGCCAGATGAATAAGCTAGCGAAGCCAGCGAAACCTTGTCGCCTAGGCGATCAGCGCGTTTTTTGCAGGCTATGAAATACAAAATGCGCCGTGATTGAACTATATGGCTAAAGCTAGTGCCTTCTTGTTGCAAGTCACGTTGAAGCTGCCGCCGCGACATCCCAACGCTCTTCGCAACGAAATCAAGCGAGAGGTTCCGCGATTTTAGGTTGCGGTCAATCGTCTCAACTATAAATCTATATCGCGCTGCGCGGTTTGACATCTGGCCGATATGTGTTTGCTCAGGGTCCTGGCCAAAGACCATACTCACAAACTCAAGCATATCGTCCGGCCGAAAAGCCAAAGCATCATGAGTGCTATCGTTCAGGAGCAAATTCCGCAGGCTGGATTGTAAGGGGTGCCTCTTTGACACCTTCTTGCCTGCAAAAAGCGCACCTTTACCTGCCTGAATACACATACTGCGCGGCAGATGCAGAGAGACGAGCCCCGAGGTCTTGCCGTCAAAGATCATCTCAGCCGGTTTTGTTGAATCCAGAAGCAGAAGGTCGCCGGGCTCCAGAAGTTCTTCGCGCTGGTTGTGAGATATCCCTGTCACGCCATTGGTCTGGCACAACAAAAAGAAATGCTCTGCATCATCGCGTCTGATGCCGCGCTGGTTACGTTCAATTCTGTCAATCTTACAACTTAAGGCGGCCATATCGAGGCCATAGCGATCCAAAACGTCAAACCTCTCACAGTTTGAACGTCGCGCTGTCGGCTCGCTGTAATAGTGACCACAGCAGTCTCGTAGGGCTGCGTTCCACTCCTCATAACAAATCATGTTCGCCCTCCTCCCAAGCGATGCACGGTAGCCTGCACAAAAGTGATGCAGAAATCAAGAAAGTCACGTTTGGCCTGTTTCGCGTCCTTCCCAATGCAGTTTGGAAAGGGGGGCGCCCGGTCCCGGTTTCGCACCGCCTCGCCACAGTGTTAACCCAATGTCACGTCGCGCAGAACATCTCCGTGCTGGAGGCTGTTGATGCGCTGCGGGGAGATACCCCATTCAGTGAGCACCTCCTCAGCGGTTTGCGTGTTCATATGAGGCTCCCGCGCGGCGCTGCGAGCAAAGCGCGGGGCGGGCGCTGGTTGCGCAATGCCCTGCGGCGCTGCGAATAGGGCGCGCTCTGTGTTCTCAGGCGCATGTTGCGCCTCCTCCCATGTCAGAACAGGGGTCACACAGGCATCCGAGCCCTCAAACACGGCCTCCCAATGGCGGCGGGGCTGGGATTTGAAAATCGCCCCAACACGCTCCCTGACCCGGGGCCATGCCGCTTTGTCAGCTTGATCCACTTCGGCCGGATCAATCCCAATCCCGTCCAGAAACAGCGCGTGAAACTGCGGCTCCAGCGCGGCAACAGCCATAAACCCGCCATCGGCGCATTCATAGGTGCCGTAGAAATACGCGCCGCCGTCAAACAGATTGTCCGCGCGCTGATCCGTCCAGCCGCCAGCGGCCCGCATCCCATGGATCATCGACGTCAAAAGCGATGCACCATCGACCATCGCCGCATCGACCACCTGACCGGGGCCGCCCGCGCGCGCATGAACGATTGCCGCCAGCATGCCAAAGGCCATCATCATCCCGCCGCCGCCAAAATCACCCACGAAGTTAATAGGCGGCACAGGCGCCTCGGCCGGACCGATGGCCGCCAAAGCCCCTGTCATGGAGATATAGTTCAGATCATGCCCCGCCTGATGGGCCATAGGCCCGGTCTGCCCCCAGCCGGTCATGCGCCCAAAGGCCAGCTTTGGATTACGCGCCAAGCACGGCTCCGGCCCCACGCCAAGTCGCTCAGCCACACCGGGGCGAAACCCTTCGATCAAGCCATCGGCCTGCGCCACAAGATCAAGGATCAGCGCCTGACCATCGGGCGATTTAAGGTCGACCGAAATCTGGGGCCGGCTGCGCGCAAGTACATCCGCATGGGTGTTGATCGCGGGCAAGTCGCGCTTGACCTTCAGAGGATGCACGCGAATGACCTGCGCGCCGTGATCGGCCAGCATCATCCCCGCAAAGGGCGCAGGGCCAAGCCCGACAAGCTCAACAATCTTGACCCCGTCTAAAGCGCCAGCCACCCGTTAGCCCGCCGCGCGCATCAAATCGCGGGCGATGACAAGGCGCTGGATCTCGCTGGTGCCTTCGTAGATCTGGCAAATCCGCACGTCGCGGTAGAGCCGTTCAACCGGGTAGTCGCACAGATAGCCGTAGCCGCCAAAGATTTGGATTGCGGCGGTGCAGACCCGCTCTGCCGCCTCAGAGGCAAAGAGCTTGGCCATTGAGGCCTCTTGCAAGCAAGGTGCGCCTGTGTCCTTTTTGGCAGCCGCAGACCGCACCAGAAGACGCGCAGCTTCAATATCAGTCGCCATGTCGGCCAGTTTGAAGGACACAGCCTGTTGATTTGCAATCGGCCCGCCAAAGGCCTGACGTTCGGCGGCATAATCGCGGGCCAGTTCAAAGGCTTTACGCGCCATGCCAACCGCTTGCGCTGCGATCCCGATCCGCCCGCCTTCGAGATTGGCAAGAGCAATCTTGTAGCCCTCCCCCTCTTCGCCCAGCAGGTTTTCGGCAGGCACGCGCATGTCGGTAAAGCTGAGTTGGCACGTATCAGAAGAGGCGATCCCCAGTTTATCCTCGACCCGCACCACCTCATAACCGGGCGAATCCGTTTCAACGATAAAGGCGCTGATGCCTTTCTTGCCCGCCTCTTTGTTGGTGACGGCAAAGACAATAATCAGCCCGGCATTCTTGCCCGAGGTGATGAATTGCTTGGCCCCGTTGAGAACGTACTGATCGCCATCGCGCACCGCCGTGGTCCGCAGGTTCGAGGCATCAGACCCGGCCTGCGGCTCGGTCAGGGCAAAGCCGCCGATCCACTCCCCGCTGGCCAAACGCGGCAGGTATTTCTGCTTCTGAGCCTCGGTGCCAAACCGGACAATCGGCACGCAGCCCACCGAAGAATGCACCGACACAATCGTCGAACAGGCCCCATCGCCTGCCGCAATCTCCTCCAGCACATTGGCATAGCTGACAACATCGCTTTCAATGCCACCATATTCCTCGGGCACCAGCATGCCGAGAAACCCCAACTGCCCCATCTCATCCAGTTCCTCGCGGGGAAAACGGGCGGTCTTGTCTCGCTCTTCTGCGCCGGGCCAGAGCCGATCCTGAGCAAACTGCCGGGCCACGTCCTGCATGGCAATCTGAACGTCATCAAGAACCATCTCGCTTACTCCATCAACTCTAAGGCAATCGCAGTGGCTTCGCCGCCGCCAATACAAATCGACGCCATGCCCCGTTTGGCAGACCGGGTGCGCATGGCATTGAGGAGCGTGACCATGATTCGCGCGCCAGAGGCGCCAATGGGATGCCCAAGCGCACAAGCCCCGCCGTTCACATTGGTCGCCTCATGGGGCAGACCCAACGATTTGATCGCGGCCATTGCAACCACGGCAAAAGCCTCATTGACCTCAAACAGATCATAATCGCCGATCTCGGTCCCGGTTTTGGCCAGCAATTTTTCCACCGCCCCAATCGGAGCCACCGGGAATTTGTCCGGGGACATGCCGTGACTGGCATGACCAGTAATGCGCGCAAGCGGCGTCAGGCCCTTGGCCTCGGCCACGCTGGCCCGGGTCAGAACCAGCGCCGCCGCACCGTCTGAAATGGACGAGGCATTGGCCGCCGTCACCGTACCGTCCTTGGCAAAGGCAGGGCGCAGGGTGGGGATCTTGTCACGCTTGGCATTGCGCGGCTGTTCATCACTGTCGACGTGAAACGTCTCGCGGCGGGTCTTGACCTCAACCGGCGCAATCTCGCCCGTCACATGACCGGTCACCTGCGCCGCCAAAGCGCGATCCAGCGAGGCAATCGCATAGTCATCCTGCGCCTCACGGGTGAATTGGTAATCCGTGGCGCAGCGTTCGGCAAACACACCCATCAGCGTGCCGCGCTCATAGGCATCTTCGAGCCCGTCAAGGAACATGTGGTCCTTGGTCTCGGCATGGCCCATGCGCAAACCGTCCCGCACCCGCGGCAACAGATACGGCGCGTTCGACATGCTTTCCGTGCCGCCAACAAGCGCCATGTCAATGCTGCCCGCCGCCAAAAGGTCATGGCCCATCATCGCGGTCTTCATACCCGAGCCGCACATTTTGTTGACTGTGCTCGCCACGGCATCCACGGGCAGTCCAGCCCCCAGAGCCACCTGACGGGCGGGGGCCTGCCCCTGCCCCGCGCCCAAAACATTGCCAAAGATCACCTCGTCAATATCCTCGGGCGCGCACCCCGCCTCAGCAACAGCCGCGCGGGCCGCGACGGCCCCCAATTCGGCAGCACTCAAGCCACTCAACTCGCCACCAAGCCCCCCCATCGGGGTCCGCTTGGCACCTGCAATTACAATCGGATCGGTCATGGTCGCCTCCTACCTTGGGGCCATGCGCAGCGCACCGTCGCGCCGGATCACTTCGCCATTCAATGTTGGGTTCGCAAAGATATGTTCCACCAGCGCGCCGTAATCAGCCGGGTCTGCCAGCTTCGAGGGGAATGGCACCTTGGCCTCCAGCGCTGTGCGCACATCTTCAGGCAAGCTCGCCAGCATTGGCGTATCAAAAATACCCGGGGCAATCGACGCAACCCGAATACCCTGCCCCGCCATATCCCGCGCTGCGGGCAGGGTCATGGACGCCACCGCCCCCTTGGATGCGGCATAGGCAATCTGGCCTATCTGCCCATCATAAGCCGCAATAGAAGAGGTGTTCACAATCACACCGCGCTGGCCTTTGCTGTCAGGCGCGTTCTGAGCCATATGCATCGTCGCGGCGCGCATCATGTTGAACGTGCCAATGACATTCACGTTGATGACCCGCTTGAACGCCTCTACATCATGGGGCCCTTTGGACGACATGTCAACGGCGGCGTAAAATCCGGCCAGTGGGGCGGAGCAAAAGTCTGCCAGTTAAGCGCGTGCGCCTTGGAGCGTGCGGCCCTCATCTAGCAAGCACGTTCCAAGGCGCATTGGCCGTCAGGCCAATTCTGTGAGGATCAGTTGTTTGTGGTGGCGAGGCGGGCCCGGCTCTGGTTGAGACGGTAGCTTTCGCCGTTCATTTCCAGGATGTGGACGTGGTGGGTGAGCCGGTCCAAGAGCGCGCCGGTCAGGCGCTCGGTGCCGAAGGTTTCGGTCCATTCCTCGAAGGGCAGATTTGATGTGATGAGTGTTGAGCCACACTCGTAGCGCTGCGAGATCAGTTCGAAGAGGAGTTCGGCGCCGGTTTTGCTCAAGGGGACGAAGCCCAACTCGTCAATGATCAGCAGTTTGACCTTGGCCAACTGGCGCTGGAGGCGCATCAGGCGTTTTTCGTCGCGGGCCTCCATCAATTCATGGACCAGCGCGGCGGCGGTCACGAAGGTTGTGGGCATGCCTTTCTGGCAAGCGGCCAGCCCCAGGCCGAGAGCAACATGGGTCTTGCCGGTGCCGGACAGGCCAAGCGCGATCACATTCTCCTTGCGCTCGATCCATTCGCAGCGCGCCAGGTCCAGCACCATCATCTTGTTCAAAGACGGGATCGCCTTGAAGTCGAAGCTGTCCAGGCTCTTGATGGCGGGGAACTTCGCCGCTTTGATCCGGCGTTCGACCATGCGCCGTTCCCGGTCGATCAGTTCCAGCTCGGTCAGACGAGCCAGGTAGCGCACGTGATCCACACCTTCAGCCGCGCAGAGCCGGGCCTGCTTGTCATGTTCACGCAGGAAGGTGGGCAGGCGCAGGGCCTTGAGGTGATGCGCGAGCAGCAGTTCCGGGGCGTCGGTCATGCCTCGCCTCCTGCCAGCAGGCTCATGTAGGAAGACGCTGACGTGGTGGTGATGTTGGTTCTGGGCAGGAACGGATAGACATCCAGATCGAGCCGGGGTGGCCGGCGCTCCACCCGGCACAGGACAAGGTGCTTGATCGCGTCGAAGCTTATCGCCCCCATTCGCAGGGCGTCTTTGACGGCCAGATGCAGCACCTCGATCTCGAAGCGCTCCAACAGGCGCAGGACCTGCACATACTCCCGTTTGCCGGCCTTGCCCTGCCGCGCTTCCAGCAATCGTCGGAGTGTGGCGAAGGCCTCGGGCAATTCCCAGCCCTGCAATGGAGCGGCTTGATCAAAAGACATGATCTTGCGCTCGATCAACGGCAGGTAATGCAACGGATCGAACACCATGTCGCCCGTGTCGTAGGAGCGCGGATGTTCGGCGATCACCTCGGCACTGCTGCCGATGACAACGCGGGTCACGAAGCCTTTGATCCAGACCTCCCGGTGGCCATAGGCAACCGGCACCGAGTAGTCGTTGCCGCGATAGCGCACCACTGAGGTGGAGGTGACCTGGCCGCTCTTCAGATCACAGGCCTCGAAGGGGACTGCGGGCAAATCCCGCATCGCCGCCAGATCAGCCTGAAGCCGTTCGCCAATACTGGTCTTATGCCCGCGCAGTACATCACCCTGCCGTTTGCGGCATTGTTCTTCCAGGTAGGCGTTGAATGCGTCCCAGTCCGGAAAGGACGGGACCGGCACCATGAAGTTGCGTCGCGCGTAGCCGACCAGACCTTCCACGGCCCCCTTGTCATTGCCCTTGCCGGGGCGCCCATAGCGGTCTCGGATGACGTAATGCGACAGCAGCGCTGTCACTGTACCCTAATTAATCAGATTCTGCGGATTGGAAGCGTTTTCGGCAGATTCTGTACCCTTAATTGCAAT
>NZ_JBJGSF010000015.1:0-19244 GCF_045763785.1 Pseudooceanicola aestuariicola
CTTGTGTCTCTTCGTAGCCATCTTGGCCCTCCGTTTTCCTTAACATAACGGTGGACCACTTCAGTGGGGGAGGACCAACCGCTCTTCTCCCTTTGTCTGAGTTGCATGACATGCTGGTCGCAGCTGTCGTCCCGTCCACAAAGGTCGCCGCCGATCTTTTCCCCCTAACCCGCCAAAGAACAGGGGTGGGCCATTCCTCACGGACCAAAAAGACCGGCGCCTGCCCCTCTCCGCTCACGCTTCGCCTTCGGTCTGGCCGGGCCTTGGCCAGCTGCCAGGTGACCATCATTGCTACACAAACAAGGAGAAGAGCTATGACCACGAGCTGCATCAAATTCACCAGCGCCGACATCGAAACCGCAAAGGGCGTCGGCTCCATCTCGACCCTGACCTTCGATCTCGACATCACGGTCGAACCCGTCGCGAGCACGAACCCTTTGGCCCCCGCGCACCGCGTCCTCGGCCGCTCCCCGCGCGGCAAGCTGGTTGAGTGCGGCGGCATCTGGAAGAAGCAGAACAAGGAGACCGGCGCCGACTACTTCACGCTGACCATCCGCGACCACGGCTTCAACGCCAACCTCGGCAAGGCCGCGAACCAGGACGATCTGTCCCTGCAGGCCGTCATCCCCTGGGGTCCCAAAGACGCAGCGTGAAGCATAGAATCGGCTGGGGCTACCCAGCCGATTCCCGCTGTTTATCTTCCCTCTGGTAAGACTTGCTTATGTTTTAGAGTACCCTGGTGGATACGCTTGGCCGAAGTAAATGATTGCAGATCGGATCCAAGTTCGTGCTGACACATACTGCTTCCTTGTCTTGGTTTTCCGGCTTGCACAGGCGCGTCTATGCCTCGAGTTGGTTCCGTTTTGACAGCCGTGCAAAGATAGAAAAGGCAATAAAAACAAATAATTGCGACGGGAGAGACGCGAAGTCTAGGTCAACTTCTGATCTGCTGATGTCGAAAAAGTTCCCATATATTGGGCGGCCATCTTCCGCGATCACTACAATTTGTCGGAACATCTATGCCGGCAGGTGTCTCGGTGGAGTTCGAGCCATCGGGTGAAAATCGTTGTTAAGACTCATTTTTCCGTGTAGATGACAGTTTAAAGAGCGAAATCGCCGAAAAAGCGATATTTAGAGGGCAGGCAGATGCGAGAACGGTCTTTTACGGCTGATACGAAGGATCAATCCTTCGACGAGATCATCCTACAGCAAGGAGAGTTGATTTCCGACCGCCTCAATATGTTGCGTCAGGAACAGTATCCTCCCGACGCTCAAAAAGGTCTACGTCAGTTTTCATTGGCCGAGGTTGCCTACTATCTCGGCGTGACGCAGTCGACCATTAAGAAGCTTCATCTCGAAGGCAAAGGTCCTGAACCTGAAACATCGTCGTCCGGGAGGCGCAGCTACTCGGCCGAGCAGATGCTGGAACTGAGAGCTTATCTCGACAAGCATGGCCGCCCCGGAAAACGCCGTTATGTCCCCTATCGGCAACCTGGCGAAGAACTGCACGTCGTGTCTGTCGTGAACTTCAAAGGGGGCTCGGGAAAGACCACTACCTCCGCTCACCTCGCGCAGCACTTGGCGTTGAAAGGGCATCGAGTTCTTGCGATCGACTTGGACCCTCAAGCGTCGTTCACAGCTTTGCACGGCATTCAGCCTGAACTCGACAACGTGCCTTCGCTCTACGAGACACTTCGGTATGATGACGAGCGCAAGCCGATCACAGAGGTGATCCGGCCAACAAATTTTCCCAACCTAGATATCGTTCCGGCAAGTCTCGAGCTTCAAGAGTACGAATACGATACCCCTGTTGCTTTGACGAGTAGCGATCCCCATGAGGGCCGTACCTTCTTCACTCGTATATCGAAGGCGCTTAGCGAGGTTGATGACCGCTATGACGTGGTTGTGATCGATTGCCCTCCTCAGCTGGGCTACCTCACACTCACTGCTCTCACGGCTTCTTCCTCGGTCATTGTGACGGTCCATCCTCAGATGCTGGACGTCATGTCGATGAGCCAATTTCTCCTGATGCTGGGCGGGATCATGAAGACGATCCGTGACGCTGGAGCGAACATGCGCCTGAAGTGGTTCCGTTACCTTGTAACGCGATTTGAACCAACGGACGGCCCCCAGAAGCAGATGGTTGGGTTCCTCCAGGCGATGTTTCCAAATCAGATGCTGTCGGCTCCTGTGCTAAAATCTACGGCGATCTCCGACGCTGGGATCACCAAACAGACGCTTTACGAAGTTGAGCGGTCTCAGTTCGTGCGGACTACTTACGACCGTGCAGTGACTTCGTTGAATGATGTGAACGACGAGATCGCCGAACTGATCCACAAGGCTTGGGGGCGTGAATGAATGAGGTTTTGACAGCCGTGCAGAGAGCCAGTTTTGACAGCCGTGCAACTGTCGAAATGCGCGCAGCGCGTAGGTTGGATTCTGACGAAAAGGAGATGGCTTGATGGCGCGCAAAGACCTCCTGAAGAGCGTCATGGCCGGCTCGCCGGAGCAGCCCAAGGATTCCGGTCGCTCTGGATACGCAATGCGCGGTGCTTCGAAATCGATGAAGGTTTCGATTGATAGCCTTGCGGAGAACTCGAAGCGTCTTCTTGAAGGCGAGACCATTGTCGAGATCGATCCGCAATTGATCGATGTGTCATTCGTCTCGGATCGGCTTAGTGATGACGATATTGCGTTCAACGAACTGAAAGCATCGATCGCGGCCGGTCGCCAGGACACACCGGTATTGCTTCGACCGCATCCAGAAGCAGATGGTCGCTACATGATCGTCTTCGGGCATCGCCGTGTGCGAGTTGCATCGGCGCTCGGCCGTAAGGTTCGCGCAGTTGTAAAGCCGATGGACGACGTGGCCCACATTCTTGCTCAAGGGCAGGAGAACACTGCGCGCGCAGATCTCTCATTTATTGAGAAGGCCCTATTTGCGAAGAGCCTTTTGGATATGGGGCAAGCAAAGGACGTGATCCAGTCCGCCCTGACCATTGACGGTACTTTGCTTTCGCGCATGCTTTCAGTGGCGCAGAACGTCCCGCGGAACGTCATCGAACAGATTGGCCCAGCCAAGCAGATCGGGCGTGATCGTTGGGAGGATTTCAAGAAGTTGGCCTCGGAGCCCAAGAATGAGAAGATCCTCAAAGGAGCTTTGGAGTTCGACGGTTTTCAGGGTCTCGATAGCGATGCACGCTTCGAGTTCCTGCACAGCAAGCTAGCAGAAGCGGGCAGGGCGCCGAAAAGCCGAAAAACGCGTGCCACGCCCAAGAAACGTACTTGGACCGCCGGCAAAGGCCGCATCAAAGGCGTCATCGGCCGATCCGGAAAGGCATTCAGCATTTCACTCACGGCGCAAGACTCGACCGAGTTCGGGGACTTTCTCTCGGGCCGGCTCGATCAGCTGTACAGTGAATTCCTCGCGACGAAAGAGGAGCAGTCAGAACAATGATCTAGGCAAAAGAAAAGCCCCCAAGCAGCGTGGCCTGAGAGCTAATCTGAAAAGTTTGGTCGCTTAGAAGATATCTCTCCCGCGAATCACTGTCAACAAGAACGCCACTTCGGCGAACGGCTTTCTTTTGCCTCCACATAACTGGAGGTGAGAAACAGGCATGGAACATACAGGTTGGCGCAAGCCGACACCGGGTCTTGGCATTGCAGAGCAACTTGCCCAAGCCGGTGAACAGGTAGCTGTACCCAAAACACGAGCCTTCGTGGCAGTGAAGCGGGTGGGGGCCTACATTGGCCTCAAGGCCGGAGACATGATGCTCCTCGACACGCTCGGAGCGTTTACCCAAGCCCAGGACTGGGAGGAGGGGCAGCGCCCGATCGTCTGGGCGTCAAACGCCTATCTGATGGAGCAGACCGGGTTCTCGCTGTCCGCGCTGAAACGCCATGCGCGACGGCTGGCCGAGATCGGCGTGATCTCCTTCCAGGACAGCCCAAACGGCAAGCGATGGGGCCGCAGGGACGCCGAGGGGCGCATCGTCGAGGCCTATGGCTTTGATTTGTCGCCGCTGTCGGCGCGAGTCGAGGAGTTCGAGGAGCTTCATACCGATTTGCAGGCCGAGCGCGAGCTCTGTCAGCGCCTGAAGCGCCAGATCACGGTTGCACGCCGTATGATCCGCGCGCGGATCGAGGCGGCCGTCAGCAGCGCGCTACGAGGGCCCTGGACTCAATTCACGGGTCTCTTCGAGGAGCTTCTGGACCGGCTTCCGCGCCGCCATGAAACCTCAGAACAGCTTGTGCGGCTGCTAACATGGTTCAAGGAGCTCCAGGAGCGTGTCGAGGCGGCCTATCTCAAGGCAACGGAGGGTGTCCAGCCTGTGGAAAACACGCCTGAAACCAAGGCACAAGTCTTCGAAAAGACTCAAAAAATGAACCCCAGGGAGGCCATTTCTGACCCTCATATACTAATTACAAACCAACTTGATCCTGTAACTCGTAATTCCTCTGAAAAAGAGGAAGCGGCGGCCGTGGTACCCAATGCTCACACCGAGGATCGGGTTGATAAGGAGCTGGAAGACTGGGTGGCCGAAGTGCGCAAGAAACGGACGGCGCTCGATCTTCCGACAATCATGCAGGCCTGTCCGGAATTCGCATCCTGGGCGCGCAATCTAGGTGGATTCCTGAAGGATTGGGGCGATCTGCATCGGGTTGCGGGGCAACTTAGGCCAATGATCGGGATCTCGGAGCATGCCTGGAACGCGGCGCAGGACAGAATGGGCACTCAAGTGGCAACGGCAGCATTTGCGCTTGTCTTCGAGAAACACAGCACAGGGGAGGTTTCCTCGCCGGGCGGATATCTGCGCGGCATGGTCGAGAAAGCCGGGGCAGGGGAGTTGCACCTCGAGCGCAGCTTCTATGGCAGGCTCAGCGGGCAGGCGGCGTGATAGGGCAGGGGGTCAGAGACCGGCGGCTTTGGTCAGGTTCACCCGGAACCGGTCGCGACGGCGCTGGTAGCGCCGGGTCATCTCGGCCGAGGCGTGTCCGAGCTGTTTCTGGACGTAGCGTTCATCAACTTCGGCTGAGCTGGCGAGGCCGGCGCGCAGCGAGTGTCCGGAGAACAGCGCTAGGCGCTCTTTCTCGGGTAGCTCGGATCGAATGCCTGCGTCCAGGACCGTGCGCTTGATCAGACGGGCGACGTGTTTGTCGTTCAGTCGCGTCTCCAGAGCCTTCTTACCATCACGGGAGGTGCCGACGAAGACCGGACCGAAGTCGATCTTTGCGAAGTGCAACCATCGCTCGAGCGCGTGGACGGGGCAGGTCTGGTCCGTTGACCCGCGGCCAATCTCAACCTCGCGCCAGCCGGTCTTGGCGTTCAGCGTCAGGACCGCTCCGTCCTCGAGGATCTCGACCCAGCCGCCGCTGTCGGGGGTGACATCTTTGCCGTGATCGAGGCTGACGATTTCGGAGCGTCTGAGACCCCCCGCGTATCCTAGGAGCAAGATGGCCCGGTCGCGCAGCCCGCGTAGATCGAAGCCCAAAGTAGCCACCATGGCGAGAATGTCTTCGGGCAGGATCGCTTCCTTCTGAACCGGGGGGCGGGCATGTTTGCGCTTGATCCCAGCCAGGACGGTGGCGATGTGGCGGTCTTTTCGATCCAAAGGGAACCCACGCTGCGCGTAGTTCCAGGCAAGTCCGGACAGGCGGCGGTCTATCGTACTGACGGAAAGAGCAGGGGAGGGGCCTGTCGGCGCGGCCAAGTCAGTCAGGTAGAGGCCGATCATTTCCGGTGATGGAGGCAGCGGGTCCGTTCCTTTCAGCCTGCACCAGCGCGCAAAATGCTTCCAGTCGGCGGCATAGGCCTTGTTGGTGTTCTCGGCGGTCGAGGCCTTGGCATAGTCGCGGGCGTTCTCAACCAAGCGATCGAGGGTGCCGGACCCGGCAACATGAGAGGGCAGGGCGATTGAGGCCCCGTCCAGAGTGACTTTCTCGTCTCGCTCGTTCCCGTTAGGCGCATCATGGGACGCCGAGCTCGAAGTCTCAGCCTCAGGCGTGTCAGATTTCTCGATTTTGGTGCTGCTATTTGTGAGACTATTCATGTATTCGAGCATATCATGATTACGTCCGATAATGCAAACTTATCGGACATAGCGACAACCTGCAGAGCGGGGCGGTTTCCACACTATATGGTGGCCAAAAGCGCCGCGAGAGACTAGTGTTGTGACATGACATATCAGTCCGCCACGATCTCCGACGACCCGACCACCCTACCGCAGCTGCCCCCCTGGGTCACCTCCCGGCGTGCTGAAACCCTTGAAATTGTGGCCTTTCGGTCAGGGGCGGCGCTGACGGTGCTGGATCAGTTGGTGAGCAATCCTCGGTATGGCGTGCCGGTGAAACTGCTGGCCAATCGTTTGGCCCTGAGCGCAGCGACCACGACCTCGAAACTGGAAGGACGTCTGGCGCGGGAGGCGGATATCCGCGACGCCTACCACCTAACGCCGCGGGGCGAGGCGCGGGGTCCAGACGGAGATCTGTTGGCCTTCTGGCGTGAGGCCGTACGCCTGCGGGCAGGCGGGGCGGGTGAGATAGCCGACCTAATCGGCGCGGACCTTGCAGGCGAGGTGGGTGTGTGGCTGGACGCCGGGCAAGAGCGCGCCCGGACCCATGGGCCATTGGCCGGCTGCGTTTCCGTTCTTCGTGCCGTGCTCGACGCCGACGACCGGGCGGAGAGGGTCGCCTGCCTAGTGTCGGATATCGTCCTGGCGCGGGCGCTGAACTGGAAGAATGTGCTGCCGGTTTCGGCGCAGCACCTGACGAAGACGGCGCTACGCGACCTAACCGCGAACGGGCCGGGGGTCGAACTGGCGGTTCAGGCCCGTATCCTCGAGTCCACCGAAGGGACGATCCGGATGGCGCGGGATCTTGCCCGTCGCGCAGAAGCGCTTCGTGCCGTGGCACCGAAACTGCGAGCAAAAGGATCGGACGCCGCCGTCGAGCTGTTCCTGTCCGAGGATGCCGTGGCACCGGCGTCAATGCTGTCGCCGCGCATCCGGGGCACCTCGATCTCCATGACCGACCGCGCTGCACGGCGGTTTTGCGACCGGCTGGCCGAGCTGAGCGTGGCGCGGGAACTGACCGGGCGACCGACGTTTCGGCTCTATGGAATCGCACCATGACGACCGCGACCCGGAAGCGAAAACCAGCGGACGAGGGCGGTGCTGAATTTGACCGGGAACTCGACGATCTGCCGCAGGAGCAGCGCTGGCGCGAATGGATGGGGCGGATCGAGGCTGTGCTGTTCGCCAGCACCTCGCCAGTCAGCCGCGAGGAGCTGGCCCGCGTGGTGGGGCAGGGGGCCTCCGTGGAGATGCTGATCGACGACATCCAGGCAGAGTTGATTGGCCGTCCCTATGAGTTGGCACAGGTGGCCGGCGGCTGGATGTTCCGGACCCGACCGCAGTTCGCCGAGGCTATCAAGGCGGCCGCCGATCTCGGGGAGCAGCCGCTCGCCTTCACCGAGATGGAAATGGGGGTGCTCTGCGCCATCGCCTATCACCAGCCCATCGACCGGGCCGGCCTGGCCGACATCTTTGGCAAGGAAGTCAGCCGCGATCTGTTGGCCCGGCTGCGCTACAAGGACCTGATCGCCAGCGGGCCAAGGTCGCCGCGGCCCGGGGCGCCGCATACCTTCGTGACGACGGAGACGTTTCTGGTGACGTTCGACCTGCAGAGTTTGCGGGACCTGCCGGAGCTCGAACTAGGAGGTGAAAGTAGTTGAAAACCCCCCGTCGACTCTACAAGTATCGGGCGTTTTCGGACAGAACGCTCAGCGGCTTGGTCGAAGACCAACTCTATTTCGCTGACCCCAGTACCTTCAACGATCCTTTGGACACGAAGCCAAGCATCGAGATCGATTTGGCTGAAGATCAGTTGGAAATCATGCTGATCAAACTGATCGAGCATCGCGTGCACGGCGAGTTGAGTGCGGCAGCTTCGACGATACGATACAGGGGACCGAAGACACGTGATCACATCTTAAAGCTTAGCCGGCGTCAGGCGGAGCAGATCATTTCTGATATCCGGTACAACGCCACAGATCCCGATCTGCAATTGGAGAACCCGGTTGCCGTCCTTCTCGGTCAAGCCATCCAGCAAGAACTGCTCCGTCGATACGATGGTGGCATCGTGTCCCTTGCCGAACGCAATAATTGTCCATTGATGTGGAGCCACTACGGCGATCAACACCGAGGCCTCGCCATCGGGTACTCGCTGCCTGAACAAGCCGCCAACAAGGTCTTCAAGATCAAGTACGGTGGCAGCAGTATGGTCGCGGCCAGTATGGTTCTCGCAATGTTAGATGGTGATCGCGGCGCCCGCCAGGTCGTCGACGACGCTGTACTTCTGAAGAAAGCTCAGGACTGGCGCTACGAGAAAGAATGGCGGCTCATCGGTCGACGTGGTGCACAGGACTCTCCGATCGAATTGGAGGAGGTTGTCTTCGGGATGAGGTGCCCGCTAGCAGTCAAATATGCTGTCGTCAGGGCGTTGGAAGATCGGCCCACGACGGTGAAGTTTTACGAGATCCGCCGAAAACCTGACACCTTCCTACTGAACCGATATGCGCTCGATGTCGATGAGATGTTGGCTACCCTACCCAGGCGATCCCTATCCTTATACGAGGCATTTGAAAGCCTCGATCGAGACAGCTCGAGCTAGGCGGAGGTTTCTGCGAGGACGGGATAAGACGTCAACGCCAGCCTGCCGCTTTTGCGCGCTTAAACGCGCCAGTCATGTTCAGCCGCATACGCATTAACTCCTCACTCACACCATACTGCGCTGCCGCTATTTCAATCGAAACGCGTTGTCTCGCAATCGCGTGGGCGGCGGGGCCTGGGACCAACAGCGTTGGTCCCAGCCAATGCGCCTCCTCTTCATCTCGGGCATTGAACATGCGTACACCAGTTTCATCACTCAAAGGCAGCGGGACGTGATGAAGGAGCCCGTGTGCCAGTTCGTGAGCAAGATCCGCCGTTTGACGTGGCTTCTCGTGGCCATCGTTCAAGATCACAAGCCGCGCAGTACCCTTGTGAATGGTGACTGCAGAAAATCCCTTTGCGCCTGTGCATTTCCGAAGGCGTGCGACGTCGAGTGGGTGCTCTTTCTTGAATGACGAAAGGTCAACAACGATGTGCTCAAGGTGTTTTGCGAGCCTCCATGGGCACAGTTTTCCGGTTTCAGGGATGCCGAGTTCGCGTCGAACATCCTGAGCGTACCATTCCGCATCGGTCTTGAAGCCCCGCCTTAGTGCCATCAGTGCGTCCTCAGGCCCTCATATGCGGATTGAATGATGCGCTCGAGAGCGTCTGCCTGTTCTTTTCCTAAGTTTGGGTCTGCGCGGAACAACATCAGTGCTTTGGTCAACGACGATGGCTCGCCATTCTGACTGCTGTCGTGCGCGCGCATGAAATCATCGGCGCTCAGTTTCGCCCATGAACACAGAGATGCTAGGCTGTCTACATCCGGTCTCTTCCCTTGCGAGATCCGCGTGAGCGATGAAGCGCTCACTCCCGACTGTTCTGCAACCTTTCTCCAGGTGAGCTTCCGTTCCTCCCGTACCGCGTCCAACGCGGCGTAGAAGCCGTTCCCGTCGAATTGCACACTAGGCATAGTGTTCGACTCTTGCAATTTTCATTTTGGCCCCGTATGTGTTGTTTCAGGATTTCATTATAGCAACACTGTTGCGAATCCGTAAAGCATAGACGCTGCGGCAAATGGGGCGGTTCAATATGAGGAAGAGCATCGAGGACGATCTAAAGGCCATCGGCTTGGGCCTCGACGCTGGCATCCTGCCGACCGTGTTCAATCGGGGGGTCATTCGGCCCGACAACTCCTCGGTTGTCTTGAAACCTTCGGGCCAGGAGAAAGCCGATGCACGGCACCAATCGACACGATCCGCAACCCGACCGTGGGAATGGCCCGCCGGAGGGCAAGGGACGACCGGACAATCCCGGTCGCCCGATTCCGGAGCACCGTTCGTCCAGTCAGGACTACGGTCTCGCTATGCGGAAGGCATAGGGGAATGCCGGGACGCTTACCCGGGTCTCCTCGCGTTTCCTCAAGAAAGGCAGATGTGGCTCTTCGCTGAGAGCGATCTGATCGAAGGCCTCGGTAGGAGAGCCGCATTTGCCATTCAACTTCCCTACACCACCAGGAGGCCGGTTCGAGCCTGGGGCTTTTGGACCACTGCTGTCAGCAAAACATGGATCGGGCCGCGGCATTCGAATTTTCCCGATGGCTCGATTTGCGCATTCGAGCCAAGAGACAAGACATGGCTTCCCGGCGGGACGGTGACCGGACTGCTCGACCTTTATAGCCTCTGGGCCGTGCGGCATCTCTACCTCGAGAAATACGGAAAATGGCCCGGCCGGCAATCTGTGCCGATTGCAGCTGAGAGACTGCTCGAACTCGGCGACGATGAGTTTTGCGGATGTGAACATCCATTCGGGAAATACGCACAGTGCTGTCGGTCATCTGACCAGAAGAACACCTCCGGTTCTGAGCTACTGGATTTTGCAATGAAGACCCGCAGGCCTACAGCGGAGGTGCTTCGGTTTGTTTGGAACCCAACCAGCCCTCCGCCTCGGAGGGACCAAATAACACGCCAGACTTGAGAAGGAGAATTCAGATGGCAGGCAAAGGCAACGGCGGGAGCTATCGCAGCGCGAAATCGGGGCGGTACGTGACAAAGGCTTATGGGAAGTCACATCCGCGCACCACGGTAAAAGAAGCGCCTGGCAAGAGCGGTTCTACCGGTGGCAGCTATCGGAGCGCAGTTTCCGGGCGCTTCGTGACGGCAAAGCATGGCAAGGCGAACCCGGGTACGACCGTTCGAGAAAAGTGAGTTTGCCTCTCGCCCATAGAACGTGTTAGCCGGGCTTCGCCTCGACGTACGGCATATCGCCGTACACTTGACATGTACGCCGATATGCCGTACATAGCTACGTGTGAGCGGCATCTTGCCGCTTGACGTCGTTCCGGATCAAGGAGGCAACCATGTTGGCGTTTGAGGATAGCACTGTCGCTGTCGACGAGCCCAAGAGCGCTCGGCTGGAAGCGCGTACGCAGCCTTCGGTGAAGGATGCGATCAGTCGTGCAGCAGCCTTGAGCGGTGTCGAGGTGAGTTCATTTGTTGTGAGCGCTGCATACAAGGCCGCGCAGACGACGATTGAAGCTCACAAGTTGACGGCGTTGGAGAGCGAGGCGGATCGTGCTGCGTTCTTTGGCGCGCTCGAAAACCCTCCGAAGCCGAACAATCGGCTGAAGCAGGCGTTTGCATTGCGCGAGACACTGATCGCGAATGCCGACTGACGCCGCCGTCGACGCCAAGTTCACAATCGAGCCGTTCGATGCCAAGAGCCAGGATCGAACGGCTTTTTCCTGTGGTGTGCCTCAGATCGACAATTACCTGAAGCTGACGGCCAAGAAGGGGTCGAAGGCTGATGTCGTCCGGATCTGGATCGTGCTCGACGAGGACCGCAACACCCTTGGGTTCTACGGAATCAACATGCATGCCGTCGTCGCGGAAGACATGCCGGAAGCGTTGGCCAAGAAGGCGCCGAGGCACGGCATGCTGCCAGCCGCGTTCATTTCTATGATCGGCGTCGATCGGACCATGCAAGGGAAGGGCCTGGGCAGCGCATTGCTTGCTGATGCGCTCAGCCGGATTGGGCGCGTCTCAGACGAAATCGGAACCTGTGCTGTCCTCCTCGATGTGTTCGACTGCGGAAACCCCGAAACGGTGGCACGCCGAAAAGCATACTACGAGTCCTTCGGCTTCATTCCTTTGCCCGATCAGCCCTTACGCTTGTTCATGCCAATACAAACTGTACGGGCATTGTCGGGCTAACTCGCTCCCTTCTGTCCTATTCGGCGGCCGCCTTGGTTTGCCGCGACAGCACGCGACGCACCATTTCTTGGGCCGAGCCCAGATAGTTGGATGGCTCCGTCAGGCGTTGCAGCGCTTGCGCGTCCAAGTGCTGTACGACTTCCGGCGTTTGCGACAGTACCTCGAAGAGGCTCGTGCCCTTTTCAATCGCGGCGCGGCACCCGGCATAGACAAGATCATGCGCGGGCACGCGGCCGGTATAGGGGGCCAGCGCCATCATCACCGCTTCCGCCACGATCAATCCGCGTGTGCTGTCGAGGTTGCGCCGCATGTTTTGCGGAAACACCTGAAGGCCGGACAGCATGAAGGTCGCGTGGCCCAATATCGCCGAACAATGGCCAAAGGCTTCCGGGACAGCGATCCATTCCAGGTGCCACGGTCCGGTGGCGCGCTCGAAGTCATGGATCATCGCATCGAGGCCCAGTCCAGCGTGTTGACGCAAGACCCGCGCGCTGGCCAGGATCAACTCGCAACTGATCGGATTGGCCTTTTGCGGCATGGTCGACGAGGCACCGCGGTGGCGGACGAATGGCTCGGCCACTTCCGCCAGTTCGGTGGTCATCATGATCGAGATGTCGAAGGCGACCTTGCCCAGGCTGCCACCGATCATTGCCAAGAGGTTCAGTGCCTCGGAAATACCGTCGCGGGCAGAGTGCCAGGTGATGTCCGGCTGCCGCAGACCCAGGTCTTCGGCCAGTGCCTTCTGGACGGCCAGCCCGTCCTTGCCCAGTGAGGCAAGTGTCCCGGAGGCCCCTGAAAACTCCACGCATAGTATGCGCGGCCGCAGTTCAGCGAGCCGCTGCTGGTGGCGCCGCAGGGCGCTGAGCCAGACGGCGGCCTTGTAGCCGAAGGTGATCGGCAAGGCGTGCTGAAGGTGCGTGCGGCCGGCCATGGGCGTGTCGCAATGGGTCTCGGCCAGGTTTTCCAGCGCTGAGCAGGTGCTGCTCAGCCCGTCCTCGATTAGGTCGAGTGCGCTACGGATTTGCAGGATTGTCGCGCTGTCCATGATATCCTGCGTGGTCGCCCCCCAGTGCAGGTATCGACCGGCATCGCCGGCATGGGCCGAAAGCTGTTCGACAATTGGCAGGATCGGGTAGCCGACGATCTCGGTCTCACGCGCCAGGCGGTCCATGTCGAAGCTGCAGGTTTTCGCGGCGGCTTCGATCCCTTGGGCCGCATCCGCTGGGATCAACCCGAGCTTGGCCTGGACCCTTGCAAGGGCGACTTCGACCTCGACGCAATAGGCCACATAGCTTTCGGGTGAGAACAAGGTGCGCATGTCCTTGGAGGAAAAGCCGGCACCAAAGAGCGGGGAATCCGTGGCAGTCATCGGGGAAAGGGGATGTGTCATGTGTCTACCTTTCGGATCAGCCGAACATCAGGTTCGGCAGGAACAGGGAAATCTCGGGGACGAAGGTGATCAGCAGCAGAAGCAGGACCATGATCACCACGAAGGGCAGGACACCGCGCGCCACCCGCTCCACCGGCGCACCGGTGATCGAGGACAGCACGAAGAGGTTGAGCCCGACCGGCGGCGTCAGCAGCGCCAGTTCCATGTTGATCGTGATGATCATCGCGAAGTGAACCGGATCGACGCCCATCGGCTTGAGCAGCGGCAGGACCAGCGGCACGACGATGAGGATGACCGCGATCACTTCGAGGAACATGCCGAGGCCCAGCATCAGCAGGTTGATCAGCAGCAGGAACTGCCAGCGGCTGAGTTCGTGCTCGGTCACGAAGGTCACGAGGCTTTCGGCCATGCCGCTGTCAGTGATCCAATGGCCGAAGGCCAGGGCGCCAAGGATGATGAACAGGATTGTCGCGGTCAGGCGCATGGCTTCTGCGACGATGCCGGGCACGTCCTTCAGCGTGCAGCCCTTGTAGACCAAGAGCGAGATGACGATGGCGACGACAGCGGCCACGCCTGCGGCTTCGGTCACGGTCACGATGCCCGAATAGATGCCGCCGAGGATGATGACCGGAAGCAGCAGGGCGGGAATGGCGCGCACGTTCACCGACACGAAGTCTTCGCGCGAGATCGGATCGCCCTTGGGATAGTTCTTGCGCCGGGTGTAGAACATGATCCACAGCACGAAGAGACCGGCCTGCATCAACCCCGGAATGACACCGGCCATGAACAGCCGCGGCACGGATTCCTCGGCGATGATGGCAAAGACGATCATCGCCAGCGACGGCGGGATCAGGATGCCCAGGGTGCCGGAGGCGCCAACTACGCCGAGCGCGAATTTCTCCTCGTAGTTCTTGGCGAGCATGGCGGGCACTAGCAGCGTGCCCATTGCCATGGCGGTGGCGACGGACGACCCGGAAATCGCGGCAAAGATTGTCGTGGCCACCACGCAGACAATGGCAAGACCGCCGCGCATCCAGCCGACCCAGGAATAGGCGCAGTCGACCAGGGCCTTGGCGATGCCGCCTCGGTTCATGAAGGTGGCCGCCATGACGAAGAATGGGATCGCGATCAGGGTTTGTGAATTGAGGTGGTCCAGAAACAGCTGGCTGAAACCGATCAGCGGCTCTCCCTCGATCCAGACGAGGAACAGGGCCAGACCACCCAGGACCAGGAAAATCGGCAACCCACTGGCGAGCAGCGTGAAGAAGGTGGCGATGACAGCGACGGGGGGCATGGGCTCAATCCTCCAGGGGATGTTCGTGGTTGTCGGCTTCCAGCATCGCCGGGTCGAACCGGGCGATCACGACATAGAGCCGGTGCAGATAACGCAGGGCCATCAGGCCGAAGGCGATCGGGAGGCAGAGATAGAAGATCCACAGCGGGAACTGGATCGAGCTTTCGGAGCGGACGTCCAGCATCCGGCTGAACTCCACTGCTTTTATCCCGTACCAGGCCACGAGCAGGCAAAAGGCCAGTCCGGCAATCACGGCAGCGATTTCAAGCCCGCGTTGAGCTGGAACAGGCATGCGCCGTGTGAACAGATCGGCGCGGATATGCCTGTTTTCCTGAACAAGGAGGCCGCCTCCCAGCAGCATCGCTGCGGCGGTCAGGTAGATGGTCACCTCGCCGGTCCAATCCTGAAGGTAGGCGGGAAAGAAGTACCGGGTGACGACGTCAAAGCAGACCAGCCCAAGGGCGGCCAGCCCGGCCAAACCCATGAACGCATCCTCTGCTTGACGCAACACTTTGAGAAAGGACTGCATCGCTGCCTCCTTGATGAAAAGTCCGGGCCAGATGTGGCCCGGATCGCGTTGGAAAATGTCAACTTTGACGGGAAGCGAGGGTCGCCTGAGCCAGCTCGACGATGGCCGGATCAATGCGTAGCTCTTCCACAAGCGCATCCTGATCGGTCATCAGCTTTTCGCGCATAGCGGCCAGGTCTTCTGCAGAGGCTTCGATCGTTTCGATGCCGTTTTCTGCCCCTTCGACACGGGCCGATTGCTGGCGCTCCACGGCCAAGGCCCGAACTCCGTCGACCTTTTCTTCCCAAAGCGAGGTCAGCAAAGCCTGGCCGTCTTCGCCGAGACGATCCCACGCGCGTGCGCTCATGACCGGGACGTATTGGAACAGGGTCTGGTTATCCTCGTAGCAATACTTCAGGCCGGAATCCCAAAGCTTGGACGAGCGCACGGATTCATGCGTCGTCAGAACCCCATCCACCGTCTGGCGCTGGAGCGCCTGTGCCAAATCCGAGAACGGGATGGATACCGCGGTGGCGTCAAAGGCCTTGAACCGTGCCAGGTTTGCAGCACCACCCGGCGCACGCATCTTCATACCGGCCAGGTCGGCATGGCTGGTCACGCGCTTGTCGGTAAAGAACATCTGCGCGAAGCCGAGGTTGATCCAGCGTCCAATGACTTTGATCTTCAGCTTGTCTTCCAGCTTCTTGTTCAGCGCTTGTCCGGCCGGCCCATCCCAAACCGCATATTGGTCCTCGTAGCCGACACCGTACATCATCGGCAGCGCCGTGATGTTGTAGTCAGGCACGGCCTTACCCATTTGCCAGGTTCCCGGAACGCCCATGTCGAGAGCGCCTTGCGCCACGGCAATCGGCACGTCCGCGCCTTTGTATTTCGAGGCGCCGTGGAAAACTTTCATCTCCAGCTGGCCGCTGGATGCGTCGCCGATTTCTTTGGCAAGCGCCTCCATTGACAGGTTGCGCACGTGGTTGGGCCCGGTATCGAGCGACACCTCGATGCGGCCACCGTCCGCGAAGGCCCGGACGGGCATGAAGGTCAGTGCGGCGAGTGCGCCGGATGATTTCAAAAGAGTTCTGCGATCCATGTGATCCTCCCTGGGTTTGCATCGCGCCACACTCCGAATCCCTGCGGCGCCTTGATCCCGGGTTTGCTAGCAGTAAAAATTATGTTTCTATAACGAGTAATATTTGACGGTAAGGTAAACAGAAACTTTCATCTAGGGTGTTGGCATGACCGTGAGACAGTTGCGTACCCTGATTGCTGTTGCCGAAAACGGCAGTTTCTCAGCTGCGGCCGAGCGAATCTTCCTGACCCATGCCGGGGTGGGACAGCAGATGAGGGCACTGGAAGATGAATTGGGCATTGAGCTGTTTGACCGCAGCAAACGCCAGCCGATCCTGACATCGCAGGGTCGCATGATTGTCGATCGGGCCCGACGCGTTGTCCGCGATTATGACGCCCTGACGCACGACGAAGACGATCCGGGCCTTGCAGGGGATTTGAGTCTCGGTGCTGTTCGCACGACTCTGACCGCGCTGGTCCCAAGGGCGCTCGCCGACATGGCGCGGTCTTGCCCCGAACTCAGCATCTACGTCGTTCCGGGCCTCACCTCGCAACTGGTCGAGCAGGTGGAACGCGGCATGATTGATCTCGCGCTGGTGTCGCGTCCACGCGTTCTCAGCCCTGGCCTGAATTGGCACGTCGTTGCGCGCGAAAAACTGATGTTGCTGGCTCCTTCGAGCGAGAGATCGACGGACGTGCGGGATATCCTGACCCGCAATCCGTTCATCCGGTTCACCCGCCAAGCCATCGTCGGCGGCGACATCGAATCCTGGCTGCACGGTCAATCCATTCGTGTTCAAGACCGGGTCGAGCTGGAGAACATCGAAGCAATCTGCACGATGGTCGAATTGGGTCTCGGGGTGTCGATCGTGCCGTTCAATCCCGCCTACATGGGGAAGAGCGAAAAGCTGACCTACATTGAACTTGACGACTCCATAGGCGGCCGAGAGTTGGGGTTGATCAGCCGGGAAGATTCGCTGAAGCAGGCGGCAATCGAGGCGATGCAGGCGACGACCGAGAGTATTTGTCGCCTTGTGCCTTCTAGTTGAGAACGGCTCGACACCTCATGGCTTACCGCCTCGAGTCATGAAGTGATCCATAGCGCGAACTGGTCGTGCCTAGGGGTTGCTTTCGATTTGAACAGCTTGGGTCTTTTTGTCGATGTGGCGCTGTTCGTGCCGCTGCTGCTCTCAGGTATTTCGTTGTCATTGTGCCGCCCTCGTCTCGGCCAGAAAAGCTGCAAACGGTCGAATGCCTTCCTTCACGCTCGCTGTCTCTAAAGCGGCCATGTAAGCCACGCGCTGTTCGAGCTTGATGACTGTCCATGGTTGCCCGGCGGCGGCCATCATGACGTTCATCAGAAAGCGCGCTATTCGACCGTTCCCGTCCAGGAACGGATGGATAAATACGAAGATGAAATGTCCAAGGACGATCCGAACAGTCGGGTCATCTTCCGACTTGAGCAGGTCGAAGAAGACCGGCATGCAGTCTCGAACTGCCTCAGGACTCATTGGGACATGCTGGGATTGCCGAATGTACACAGGGGACGATCGGTAGCCTGCAAGTTGAGAGGCCTTCAGGATGCCCGCTGTGACAGACGGTGCGAATAGGTTGCGATACCAATCACTCAGATCGCGCTCAACAACCTCACCCGCGTCAGCACCTTCCAGAACTGCCCGAATGCTTTCCTTCACTCTCTGAAATGCTTCCCAATATCCACGCGCTGCAAGGGCGTCTTTCAGCGCTCGGTCTTGCTTATCTGTTTCTGGGTTCCAGGTCCCCGAACGCACTTTGTCAATCAGTTCCGGCGAGACACGATAGCCCTCAATGGAGAGCGAATGATACGCATCCGTGACATAGATTTCGTCGATCTGCTTGAGATAGGCGTCGATGTCATTGGTGATGGGTTGGGCCTTTGGAAAGAGATCAATAACATCGTCGCGCATGCTCTCCCACTTCAAGCGGATGCGATGCACGTGCGGTGAGGTGATCCGCCCGGCGTTCGGCACAAGAATCGACTGCTCAAAGGGGTTGATCTCGCGAACGTCATGCGAAGCGGCTTTCATCGCCGCAAGAATTTCGTCTGCGACCTTTTCGGACCCAATGCTTCTGAAAGCACCAGCAAGCCTGCCGGCCGCGCGCGTGTGCCCGCCGTCCAACAGCTTGCCAAGCAGCCGTGAGGCATCCGGCATCATAGCAAGCACAGTGCGCGCTTCTGTCGGATGGTTTTGAAAGAAGACCTCGGGAACGAGGATTAGGGCATCCTCGACGGAGAATAGGCGTAAATTGTCGACGATTTCGAGCGCCTCATCTGACGCGATCGTTGCGCGCGTCTCAAAAAGCGACGTGTTGTGGGGCAGATCGGTCTTAGAGTTTCCGCCCTTGACCGCTCTTACCAATAGCTGAGCAGGAACTGTCGTGTTTCCAGCATGTATGATGAGGGACTGTTCAGGAGACAGAGACCAGTCAGTGCCAAACCGATCTGACAGGTATTGTGCGCAGAATCCCCAAAACGATGTGTACCATGCTGTGCTCTCACCGGCGTTTTCATCGGGGCGTGATGGGATGTACCAGCCCTTCATGACTTCCTTCAGGAAGCCTGCCTTCAGCAGCCGTTCGCGGTGAGTGCGTGACATGTCTTTGGAGCGAATGGCAATCGAACCACCAGACTGTAGTGTCTCGAGCTCTTCCAAGGAGCTTGCAAGCTTCTCTGCGGCACTCGGCATAATTATTCGGCTCCGTTCGAGATTTAGGTTTTAGCGTCGTACATGATTTAGGTGTATGTGTCGAACGATCTTTAGGGTTTTGTGATGCGCAAATCTTAGGTTTTAGTGTTATTGGCCCCTCCTGCCCTTTGGTCAGGACCGCGCCCTAGTCGGTCGGCTGCGCGCAGCCGCCCTCCCCGAGCTGAAACGCCGCCTCTCCCTGCGACGTGCTGCTGGCCGGGCAGTCTCCTCCGGAGCCAGCCCGACCAGCCGTCGCATGGTCGTGGTAACGCTTCATCTCGGCCATTCGGTAACGGTCGCTGGGGCGGGTGTCACTGTACCCTCATTAATCAGAATTGCCTTTAAAATTATCGTTTGTTTTCAGCGGCACGATGTACCCTTAATTT
>NZ_JBJGSF010000016.1:0-15883 GCF_045763785.1 Pseudooceanicola aestuariicola
AATCACGCAAAAATCCCCCATAAAGCGATTATTTATGTTTTAAAGCAATGACATAAGGGTGCCGTGTGGGGGCACCATGCATCACATTAAGGCACTGAATATGCTTGCAAAAATGTGGATTGTGGACCGCACTGGAAGTGGGCGTGGTCCACATCACCATCCAAATCCTGAAATTGATTGCATTGCTTCAGCTGCCATTGCACGCCGTTCAGCCCCTTTGGTGTAGATTGCAGATGTGCTTGGTTGGGTATGTGAGAGCACCGACATAATTTGATGTTCGCTGCAGCCTTCTTCTGCCAAAAGTTCGGCCAGCGCCTTTCGAACGCCATGCGATGACCGGCCTACCAATCCAGCTTCATCGCATCTTTTGCGCAGCCAGTTCCGATAGCTGTCAGCATTTTTGAAGGGTCGTCCATGTTCGCTTAGGATGTAGGCTTCACCAATCTGTGCCACAGCCGCGATAGCTTCGCGCAGCGGGGGCACCATCGGAATTTCTACAAATGCAGCGCCGCGTTTCTTTGGTTGCCATCCAAGCCAGCGGGTTCCGTGGCTATCAAATTCTTGCTTGCGACCAAGCCAAACAGCATCATTTGAACGGGCCGCGGTGAACATATGCAGCGTCAGCGCAAGGTGGGCCATCGTGCCCGGTGGGTGCCGTTTTTTGAACTTGCGCAGGTCATCGGCTGTCCATGGTGTCGCGCCACCTTTGCTGCGGTGAATTTTTTTGATGCCGACCAAGGGGTTCACGCTGGTGTGCCCTGCATCACATGCCCAATGATACATTGACCGTGCTGCTTTCATCATGTTGTCAGCTTCAGCGGGTGTCGCTGCGCGCGCGTCGCGCACCTTGATGAAGGCTGCTGTGGGTGCCTTCAGTGTCATCACGCCATACTTGTCACCGCCATCTGTCTGGTGTTCGCATAGGCGCGTCAGAAGGCTTTTGCGTTGGCGCAGTGTGGCTGGCGATGCCTGTCCTGCTGCCACCATCCGTTCTAGGTGCAGCAAATATTTGTCAGTCAACCACTGAATGGATTGGCGAATTGCAAGCGTTTCCGGTTCTGCTTCCAGTTCGATGCCAGCCCGCGCGCTCCAGTAATGTTCAGAGAACTTTGGATGGTCGATATCCACATGCAAGCGGACCTTGCGGTTTGGGAAGCCTTCGACGCGAACGCGAATGCGCTTTTTGCCTGATTTCAGTGTTTCGACCGTAAGGCCCGGATAGTTTGTGCGCACATCATTTACCATTGTTTCGGTTCCGGACCTTTGCTCTTAATTTCGGGCGCGTCTATAGGGCAGCAAATCTTGATTGTGCCGTCTGGGCTGATTTCAACAGCGGTCACCACTAGGTCACAGGCCCGCGCGGCTTCGACCGCACGGGTGATTTCTGACTTTGTGAAGCGCTGTTTCCCCATTTTTATTTCGCCTCGATGTTTCGCGCATATGGCGGGTATGTGGACACGCAAAACGGGTCCAGCAGGCTGGTTTGTGCATCAAACTTAATGTTGAAGATGCGCTTTCGAGCGTGCCACAAAACTGCCTGCGCTTGGCATGGCGCGATGCCTTGGTTGTCGGCAATTGCTGTGATGGCGTCTGCGATTTCGTTGTATTGAGCGCGACGGGTCAGGTGATAGGCGGCGTCTTTCATGGTCATGTTCGGGTTGCCCATAAATGCTGCAACCATGTGGCCATCAACTGTGACCAATCGGCTGGTCTTTGGGCGCAAGATATTGTCCCTGAATGCCCTGATTTTTGGCCCGCGCACCGTTCGAAGGAAGTCTGCTTCACCTGTCAGATACTGCACCGCACGATTGCGGCATGCTTTATAGGTCGAAACGGTGATTTCTTCAGCTGACAATCCTGCGCGAACACCTTCCAGCACGCTGGTAAGGCTGCGCAGGTTGCCGATGTAGTCGGAATTGGGTGACAGAGCCACAAAGGCGCTTGTTACTCTTGATAGCGGCGTTTTGTAGTGGTGGGCAAAGGTCATCATTTGCTTCCTGTAGAAGCAATATGCGGCCAGCCCGTCCTTTCGGTCGTCGTCATTGGCCTGCGCCCAAAGGTCTTCCAGATGCTGCATTTCAAACCCGCATCGGCATCAGGATGAACAGTGCATCGGGGTCAGCGCCAAAACACCGCATCGGGTCGTTGCTAGAGGCGCACTGGATGGTGAAGGTTGGAGTCGCTTTGGCTTGGTCTTGAAGGTATTTGAAATTAACGCCCGTTTTGAAGTTTCCTTTGGCGGTCAATGGTGCGGATGCACTATGCCCTTCAGGCGATTTGATGACCATTTTTCCTTCAGCCATATCCAGAACGCATGGTGAAGAGCGTCCGCTGCGCAACGCATTGTTGATGCTTGCCAGCCTATTCACAGCGACGCTGGAAACCTGCGCCTCTGCTTTGTCTGATGGTGCGGGAATGACCCGCATATAATCAGGATATGTGCCATCTATCAGCTTGGTTGCGAATTCGAAGCTGTCCTTTGAAAAAACCATAAAGTTCTCACCGTATTGAACTGCAATCGGTTCGTTTCCACCCGACTTCATGTGTCGGTTCATTAGATCCACTCCTGCGGCTGGAAGGATGACCGGTTCTTCTGGCATTGAAATGGCCGTGTCGATGACACCCATTCGGTGCCCATCTGTCGTTACGACGCGCAGCGTGTCGCTGTCAGGTTTGCGGGTTAGATACGAGCCGTTCAGGTAGTAGCGGGTTTCTTCAGTGCTGATGCAGTGCCTGCCCAATGTCATGGCTCTGCGCAATTCGTCTTGGCTGGAAGTGAACTTGGATGCGCCCTTGCGCCATGTAGTATTTTCAATGCGCGTCATCTTTGGAAAGTCTGCGACATCATAGCGGTCTAGGCTGCGCATCGTGATGTCGGTTGCTCGCAGTTCGACCACGTTTTGCGGGTTCATCGCATCAGTGTTCGGTCCGTCCAAATTGATTTGCACATAGTCCTGTGCTGCACCGGCAAAACCTATCAGGTGTTGTGCGCTGACGGTAAAGGAAGCCTTGCCATCAGTTTCTGCTTCGAAGTCCATGGTCAATTGTTGGTCAAGATTGGTGCTGCAGAAAGTGACTTTGCCTGCAGAAATTGAAATCAGAACCTCCCCCAAAATCGGAATGGTGTTGCGGCGTTCGACCACGCTGTTCATCGCGTTGGCTGCGGCTTTGAAATCCGTTGGCGTCATCCGTGCATTTGCAATCATTTCAGAGTTCCTTCTTTCCCGCAGCAGCTGCTGCGCAGTTGAGTTTTTTGCGTTCGTCAAGGTCACCAGACCATTTGGTGCGGTAGCGCTTCATCACATCGACCAGTTGGCGACGGTCCACTTCAATTGCGCCAGCTGCGATTGCCTTGGCGCGATATGCTTTGCAGATGTCGAAGTGTGGGTGGCTCTGGGGTTGGAACCATTTGCGGTTCACGCCAATTGTGTCTGCCATTGTCAGCAGTTCATCCATACTGTCGGCCAGCATGTGGCACATGACCATCCGGCCAAGTTTGTGCTGCGCTTTGTCCACGTAAACAGGCATCAGGTGCATTCCCCGTCACTAGCTTGGCAAAGGGCACCTTCAGTCGAGAACAGCCAGTCACCCTGCGTTTCCACGCTGCGGCGCATTTCTGCCATGCTGTAGCGCTTTGAAAATGTGCCTTTGAATTTGGCTTCCATCCGGTCTGGCCAGTCATCTTCAGGCGTGTCACGGATTTCAGCTGCAATGTCGGCTTCCGACTTCAGGAAGCAACGGCGGCAATTGCCGCCGATGGTGCGACCCGCGACCAGTGGAAGTGCTAGGTCGAACGGCTGTGCGCGCCAGAATTCAGCGATGTCTGCCTTGGTGGTGCCTGCAGCTGCCAGTGGGTGCCATATGGTTTCACGCGGCTGTTTTGCAGGATTTAGGCGGTGGGGTTCATCTGCGCGGATGCCTGTAGCCTTGGTCCACTTCTTCCAGCCCTGCAGTACCAGCCAACGGCGCGCTGTGCGCACCTTCAGTTCTTCTGTGCAGGTTCGTTCGGCTTGGTTCGGCAGGCGTCTTTTGCGCTGCAGCAGCTGTTCAAAGGGTTTGCCATCGGTGTTGGCTGTTTCGTGGCATATGGGCTGGGCGCGTGGGCCGTTGTCGTATCTGTACTCCAGCCAGACCACGGGCACGGCGAACCGGTCTGAAACTTCCTGCACAAAATCCAAGGTTTCGCTGCGTTCGCGCCCGGTGTTTGCAAATATCACTTGGCACCGGTCTGATGGAATTCCGCCATTCGCTTCTGCAATCTGGTGCAGCATGAATGCGCTGGTGCGACCGCCGCTGAAGGCGATGTGAACCTGACCGTCTGGAAGGGTGAAGGGGTTCATACTGGCACCTTCAGATCCGGGCAGTTAGCAGACACCAGTGCTGCTGCGACCGGTGGGCAAACGCTGTTGCCGCATTTGTGGGTTTGCTGCGTTTTGGATATTGGTTTTCCGTCTGCTCCAGTCTCGATGTTGTAGCTGTCTGGAAATCCTTGCGCCCGAAACTGTTCACGCGGGGTCAGCATGCGTATCCCGATGTCGGTGATGGCATAGGTCGCACCGTCAATGTCAACGGTGACCACGCCAAGCCGGTCGCGGGTGGTCAGGGTGTGCGCGGGTTCGGAAACCGTTTGGCCATCACCTTGGCCGTAATATTTAGTCAGGAAGGCTGCGACCAAACCGGCATGCCCACCACCGGCTGTGATGGTGGTCAGCGGGTCGCGGGCATCGCGAGCGCTGCGACCGGTGCCGTGCATGTTGACCATGTGGGCAGCGACAATGCCCTGCTGGCCGCCTGTGGTGGTGATGGTGGACACTGGGTCAAGCGCGCTGCGCCCTGCATTGTGGTCCATGTTTGGGCCGCCATTGTGCTGCGCCAGAAACGCTGCCACCAGTGCGTGCTTGCCACCACCTGCCACAACCGTTCCCAAGGGTCGGTGAATGTCCAGTGCACGTGGTTTTTGGTTTGGTGCTTCGCCATATCCAACCTGGACCAGTGATGGCATTACGATGGCGTTCTGGTCTTTAAGGCTGGCGCAGATGGTGTGCATCGGGTCGAAAGCGCTGCGGCTGCGTCCACCGTGTTGGGCGTAGGTGACGAAAAACGGGTCTTTGGCGTCGATGACGTAGCGCTGAACGCCTCGCGCTATGCGGCGCAATGTGTTGTCTGCTAGAGGGCGAACAGCACGCAGGCCGTGCTTGGTTTTGATTTCTGCGGATGTGTCGAAAATGCTAGGGCACGGCAGGGTCCAGTCGATGATGGATGCGGCGCAGCGCCATGGCTTTAGCTTGCCTGACAGCACTTCCCTGGACTCCGCTGGCGCATGGGTTGGTTCTGGCCAAATGATGGGCTGGCCATCACATCTGGCGATGACAAACAGGCGGTTTCTGATGGTGGGCGCGCCATAGTCGCACGCCTTCAGCTGTTTCCATTCAACCGCATAGCCAAGTTGGCGCAACCGCTTTGCCCATTTGTTGAAGGTTTCACCCTTCTTCGATTTGTCGGCTTTGCCGTTGGCGTCCAGCGGGCACCAGTCCTGAAATTCTTCGACGTTTTCCAGAATGATGACCTGTGGTCTGACACGTTCAGCCCAATGCACGACCACCCAAGCAAGGTCACGAATGTTGCGGTCTAGTGGTTTGCCGCCCTTGGCTTTGCTGTGATGCTTGCAGTCTGGTGAAAACCACGCCAGCCCGACTGGCTGACCGGGTTGCACCAAATCATCGGGGTCCACGGAATAGACGGAAGATGTCAGGTGCAGTGCGTCAGGGTGGTTCGCGGCATGCATTGAAAGGGCAATGGGGTCATGGTTGATGGCCACGTCAGGGCTGCGGCCAAGGGCGATTTCTATGCCTGTGCTGGCACCACCACCGCCTGCGAAGTTGTCGGCAATCAAGGGGCGCAACTGCGGTGCGGTGGATTGGGTGGTATCGGTGTAGTCTAAAAGGCTTCCGTCCATTATTGGGCATCCTCAATGTCTAGTTCGTGAGAGGTGAAAACCTTGTCGTCATTGGGCCACGCGAAGAGCACAGAATTGCCGCCTGCATGTTCAATCCAGTGGGCTGGTTTTCCGCTTACAAGGATGTTCCGCCCGAACCCTTCCGGCGTTTTGGCGTCATGGATGTAGCTGACAATTTTCAGGAAACGCTTGAACGTGATTGCGTCATTGGCAGACTGCATTGCATGGAATGCGCGCATTCTGGCTTGGTTTTTGTTCTTCGCGTAGAAGTGCGCATCGCCATATCCGGTCACGCCAACAACATATCTTTTCAAGATGCAGGTCATTGCGTTACATCCGGTTCATAGGCGTGGGGGTCATCGCGGGGCACCGGCTGCAGCGTCCAGTCTTCACGACGCGCCTCGGCTCGTTGCTTCAGCGTGTCGGCTTGATGCAGATGGCCAAGCCATGACCGGTCTACGCTTTTCGTCATGCCGGTGCCTGACAGGTGCAGGTATTCACCCGTGCTTG
Organism: Pseudooceanicola aestuariicola; assembly: GCF_045763785.1. NCBI lineage: Bacteria > Pseudomonadati > Pseudomonadota > Alphaproteobacteria > Rhodobacterales > Paracoccaceae > Pseudooceanicola > Pseudooceanicola aestuariicola. Next base: position 6,467 of record NZ_JBJGSF010000016.1, read on the forward strand.
GGTCGCGCAGCCGAACCTTGTTTTTTGCGTTTATGATTTCAAACGCACGTTCGCGCGGGTTGGCGTATCTCACGGGCATATTTCTTATCGCTCCAATAGTATTTTCGTGCGTCTGCAAGCTGCAGTTCGTAGGTTTCGCGCAGTGTGAAGGCGATGCGACCAGTCCCGTTGCAGCGATTGCACTTCGGTCCGGTCTTCGACCCCACCGCCAAGCGCTTGCGGTCTTCTTCGCGGCGCAGTTCACAGGCTGGGCAGGTGTATCCGTTGCCATGAAGTGACGGGTCGGGCATTGGGTATTCCCCATTTAATTTTTGCCGTTCTGACGGCGCATGCGCCTGATGCAGCGGTTCATAATCAACTGGCGTTCGGTCACTAGGTCATCCAACCCGCGTTTGCGGCGTTCGATGCGCATGTGCAGCTTGGCTAAGCGGCGCAATTCCACTTCGTTTGCAAATTTCAGCCACGCGGCGCGAATTCCAAAAGGTTCAGACTTTACAGCGGGTTGTTCGCTATTGTGACCAATCCCAGCCAGCACCTGTGTAGTGGGTGCCGCTGCACAGGTGCTGGTGGGTTTCATGCGGCTGCTGCCGTGTCGCGCGGTGCGCGGCCAATGATGTCGCGCAGGTCATCCAATTCGATGAACGCATCTGCTTGACGCCGCAGTTCGTCTGCGATGAATGCCGGGCTGGTTTTAAGGCTGGACACAACACTGACGCGCGCACCCCGCGACTGCAGGTGAGCAACCAGCGCGCAGAAGTCGCGGTCACCACTGAACAAAATGAAATGGTCGATGTGCGGTGCCAGCGCGACGGCGTCCACTGTCAGTTCCACTGCCATGTTGCCTTTGACCTTGCGCTGGCCATCCGTACCCGTGAACTCACGCGCAGGTTTGGTTACTGCGCTCCAGCCGTTGTATTGTATGAAATCCAGAAGCGGGCGCAGGGGTTGAAAGTCGTCCGCATCATGGATGGCAGTGAAATAGCTGGCGCGTAGCAAACGCCCCTGCTGTGCGAAATGGGAGCGCAGCGCTTTGTAGTCCACGTCTATTTCCAGCTTCTTTGCTGCGGCGTATAGGTTTGGGCCGTCAATGAAGATGGCGATGCGTTCGTCTTTGTAAATCATGGCTTTTGCTTTCGCTTAATTGATATTTTCAAGGGGTTTGGCGGCTAGTGGTGCCAGCGCCTTAGGCGGCAGTGGTGGCAAACCTCTTCCGGCATCGAACGGCTTTCGCGCCATCTGTGGATGCCAAGCGTGCATAGAAAGTCTCTTAAATAACGCATGCTTCCCCCTATCGTGGTGCTTGAATGCGGCCAGCCCATGCATCGAACTCTGTGCGCAGGGTCTGGAATTTTCGTGAGGCTGCAGCGTCAGTGTTCAGGTCGCGTCGGCTGTCCACGCCGCAATGCCTGCGGATGAATTCAGCGGTCGCGGTGGGTGAAACTTGGACCTTAGAACTTAGGAACTGCTGGCCTGCGAAGGTTCGGAACTGTTCGTCGTTGCACAGCATTCCAGCCTGTTGAGCGTTCGGCAGATCGTTAAAGCGCCGCGACTCGGCGTTGTTCGCCCTCGGCTTCCGGCGGCTCATTTGCGGCAATCCATCGTCAAGCGGGTGATACGCGCATTGGGTATGTCACATTGCAGGTGCAGCGCATCGCGGGCTTGCGCTTCGATGTCACCCATGTTCCAGACACCTGAAATCATCACGGTGCTGGTTTGGGTTTCACCGCTATGCCGCTGCCATGTGACCAACCAAGTCTGTGTCGCAAGCAGATGCGACTTGACGGGCTGGCCTATTGAATATCCGCATGCATCGTTGGCTTTAAGGCGGTGAAAAAAGGCTGCAATAACTTCACGCAGCCACTTGCCAGCTTTGCTGGTTTCGCTGGTGTTGGCGTTCAGTTCGGTCGCAGTCATGCTGCACCCCCTGAAGCGTATTCAGGCTTTGGGTGGACCGTGATGAAACCATCTGCTTCAATCTCTTCCGCCCGCAGTGAAGTGCGCGCGAGCCGCTTCCAATTTGCAATGGCTTCTTCTTCATTTGACCCTGAAGCATCAATTCCGTGCAGTGATAGTTCCCAAAGATGCGACTGGTCGTGTTTTGGCGCGGTGAAGTATCCGTTGTTTTCCAGAACTTCATTGACGAAGGCGTCGTGCTGGCCGGTTGCAGACAGGTTTTCGAGGTTCTGCAGGAAGGTTAGCGCACGGATATGCAGCACGGCGTTCATGCTGCCGCTTCCATTTCTGTTATGATGTCCTTTGCAGCCAGCTGTTCTGCTGCATCGGGTGAATGCATCATCAGGGTCTGACATGCGGCCATCAACGTGCGGTCTGCAATTGGGTTCTGCGTGCGGATGACCGCACGAGCGCGTTCAACGCTTTGCTGTGCTGCTTCTGGATGGATCGCGATGCAGAGGGATGCACGGCGCTGCATCAGTTCTGCTGCCATTTCTGGAATGGCTACTGCCAAAATGGCGCGGGCTTCATCATCCCAATCGCCCAAGACTGCCTGTGCGTTCGGCGTGGCCAGTTCGGCTAGTAATTTATTGGTGATTAGTGGGGTATTTGCATTCGTCTGCATTGTCGCCTCCATCAAAGTGATGGGGCGTTTCTAGTAGTCTAAATATCCTAGGTCAAGAAAAATTAGGATAATAAGACTAATCGAGTGGACGGAATCGCGCGCAGGGGATTTCGCTGCGAATGGCACTCCAAAGAGCAAAGGGGTCAGGTTGGGTGCCAACTGGGTGGGTCTGCAGGTCTGCGATGTTCTTTACTTCCACTCGTATAGAAATTTCAGATGCCGCTTCTGCTAGCTTCGCGGCATGCGCTGAAAGTGGTATATACTCGGGAAACCTTGTGGTTTCCCCCGCAAGCAATCCACCACCCAACAAATGGGCTGACTGTGAATATCCTGTGGCCAAAGCAATCGGCCTAGCGCCCGCCCAAAGTTCATGTTCGACGATGACACCACTGATGTCGATTGACGTGTTGTTGGCGATTTCCAGTTCGTACATCGCGACCGATTGGCCTTCCAGTATTTGAGGCTTCCATGCGGTAGCTTGGACCATCGCTGAAATGCAGGCTTCGTTCGTGTCAGCCATCAACGCAGATGCCACCCCTAATGTCAGTCCGGAAGCTACGAAAATTCCTGCGATTGTGTTCATGGCTGATATTAGTCCTTATTTATCGGCTACATGCGACGATTCGGCGCAACCCGTAGGGGGTGTAATCCGCTTATGCGCTCTACCGTGGGCTGCTGACACTAGATGTGGTGCGCTTGCAATCCAATTTTATGTTCCCATAATGTTCTTAAAATGGGAGGGTGACTTGACTAAAAATGACCTTATTCGGCATCTTGAGTGCTTGGTTTCTGAACCATCTCGCGCGCGTCGCGAAGCCCTTCTCCGTAAGTTACAAGGCGAACTCGCTCTTCCACTGTTAGTTGAGATATTAGGTTCCGAATACGTTGAGCTTGTTGGTCAGCAGGAACAGTCGCATTCTGAAAAGACCCTGACATAAAGTCTTCCAGTGTCGTTCCTAGTGCGGCGCAGATTTTGATGGCCGTGTCTACGCGTGGATTTTGAGTGTCACCCTTCAGTAGTTTTCGGATGACGCTATTGCTAAGGCCCGCTTTAGTTGCAAGGCCCGCTTCCGTTAGGTTCGGGTCCGCCTCGATGGCCGTTTTCAGTCGCTGTGCAAAGGTTCTCTCAGTCATGCATATAGCCTAACAAAATGGGATTTTTTGCCTATCGTCTAAAAATCCGTTGCGTAGATAGGATAAAAAGACTAATTCTTCCTGTATGGAAGAATTCATGCAGCAAGTTCGCGCCTATGCTACGGCGCTTGGAGTAGAGCCAACTACCGTGGTGCAGCGTGCTGCCAAAGTCAGTGGCGCTGCGTGGTCAAGATGGAGTGTTGGCGCTGGTTCGCCAACACTCGCGACCGCCGATAAAATTCTGAAATACATTGCTGAAAATCCCGTTGTTGATGCCGACGCTGATGCCCAACCCCTGAAGGCGGTTGGCTGATGGCGTTCGTGTGTTCCGTTTCAATTTCATGTCCCTGTTCTGCCACGCCCGTGGGCGCGCGCACAGGAAACGAGGTTTCCCATGCCTGATCTTCGCAAAATTTCACGTGCCAATATGAAGTCCATCGTTGACTGGTTTGGCTGCTTTGATGCGGTTGCTGAAACCATCAATGCCCGTTGGGGCGGTGGCGCAAGCAAGGGCACAATCAGCAAGAAGGCATCAGGAACGCTGGATTGGACATTGGCCGATGTTATTGCGTTGGAAGATGCATCGGGGCGGTTCCCGGTGACACGAATGATGGCGCGCCGTTTGGAAGACCGAGTAGCCATGGCTGATAGCTGCCTGATGCAGCAGTCCGGTGTCATTGCGAAGGAAAGCGGCGAAGCGATTTCTGCCATTCTGGCAGCTGAACAGTCCAGCGGCGCGAATGAGAGAGCGCAGGCAATCAATGAAATTGATGAAGCCATTTATGCATTGCGTCAGGCCCGCAACCGCCTTGAACAGCCGTCGGCCAAAGTGATGGCGGCAATGGTTGCAAAGCCAGCTGGTGACGCAGAATGAATTGTGCGGTGTTCCCTATGGCATCCTCTGGGGGGCGTGCCTTTGGTTTGACCCGTGACCTAGCGGGGGCGGGTCAACCCGTGCAAGCCCCCGACCAACATGCGGACGGGCTTAACTTGGCCTATGGTTCCCATACCGTAGGGGGCGTGGGTGTCCGGTTGTTGTGCCCCCTTACCTCCCTGTTGGGGCGGGTCGTGGGGCTTTTCCCTACGGCCCGCTTTGACGGTGGGCTTGCCGAATGACTTCTGTCTCTGAAATGGGGTTGGATGGCCTTGATGGCCGTCTTTTTGCGTTGTGGGCTTCTGGCTTCACCCGTCGCTGGCACATGAACGCGGCCATGTCCTGCTTTGATGACTATATCTGTGGACATCAAGGGCGATGCGCGCAGCTGGTGATTTCGCTCTATCCCGACCACACGATTGAATTGCTGCGCGCGGCAGTGACCCATGATGCTGGCGAAAGCCGTGTTGGTGATTTGTCTCGCCCGTTCAAGGAATGTGGCGGTGACCTTGTGGCGTTGCATGTGGCATTAGAGTCCAGGGTGCTGGCTGCAATGGGTTTTGCAGAAGACTTGTCCCGGTTTGACGTGCTGCGGTTGCAGTTGGTCGATTATCTTGATGCGTTTTTATTTGTTCAATTGCGTCATCCTGCAGAGGCTGGGCGCAATGGTTGGCCGGAGGCCCGCGAATGGTTGTTGGCACAATCCAAGCTGTTGGGTTGCGCAGACGCCGTTTCGGATGTGCTGCACGCATCCTGCCTTGGTGACTTCGCATGACGGTGGGCATCCTTAAGGACATTACCATTGGTAACTGTCGCTTGATATTGGCTGACAGCCTATCGGTGCTGCCCGACTTAGAGGCGGTGGACCACATTATTTCTGACCCGCCCTATGAACAATCGCTGCACAACGCCAAAAATAAAGCATCAAATCATGTTCGGAACGATGGTGGCACACTTGGTCGCGCGCTGAATTTTTCTGGAATTGATGACATCCGTGACGATGTTGTGCGGTTGTGTGGTGACATCTGCGATGGCTGGTTCATTGCGTTTTGCACCATCGAAGGCGTCGGCAAGTGGGCTGATGTTATCAATGCTAGCCCTATGAAATACAAGCGTGGCTGCGTTTGGGTAAAGCCAGACAGCACGCCTCAAATGAATGGCCAAGGTCCAGCGCAGGGTGCTGAATGCTTTGTCACGGCTTGGTGTGGCGCTGGCTTTGCCAAGTGGAACGCAGGTGGCAAGCGTGGCATCTATACGCACCTGACGAACCCACCAGACCGTCAAGGTGGGCACCCCACGGAAAAGCCTTGGCGCTTGATGCGTGATGTCATCTTGGACTTCACCATGCCCGGTCAGGTCATCTTAGATCCGTTTGCAGGTAGCGGCACGACGGCTGTTGCTGCGGTTCTGACCGGGCGGAAGGCCATCTGCATCGAGGTGAACCCTGAATATTTTGAAATCATGCGTCAACGGGTGGAAAAGGCAACGGCATGTGTGCGCGCTGTTGGTCCGCAGCTGACCGCTGAAGTTCAGGAGGCGTTGCTGTGATCGTCAAATCGCATCCTTTGCAATTTATCTTCCATCCGCTTTGGTCACCATCGGTTGACAGCCAGCTGCTAACCTTGCGTGACCAAGGTGTTTCACTAGACCGCATCGCCATGGCGTTGATGCGTCAACCCAAGGCGGTTGAACAGCGCTGGCATCGCTTGCGGGTGGTGCCGGGCGTTCGTGAAAAGCTGCGCGCATTTGGTGCCAATTCGTCTGAATATCCGGTGGAAAATCCCACCGATGTGAAGCAGGGCAGTGGGGTTCAGGCACCATGACCCTACCGGCCTTAAAGACCGCAAATGCACTGGCGGCGCGTTTCGAAATCGAACCATTTGCTGAAGTCGCATTTGCTGAATTGGCTGTGTGTCCGTTGGTTGAGCCGGGCATCTGCATGAACCCGCTGTGTTCGCAGCACTTCGCACCTTCGCGTTCGTGGCAGCGCTACTGCAGCACCGCCTGTCGCAAGATGGACGAACTGGACATGCGCCGCATCGGTCACAAGGCAGCGCCAGCGCTGCTGGCATGGCGAGCGGGTAAGTACGAGAAAACGAACGATGACCTGCGCGCCTTGTCGCGTGTCGGTCGCAACTATGTGTCCCGGCTGTCTTCCGAATGGTGGAGTGACCGACTGCGGCGCGCAGCAGAAAGGGGCATCAAATGAGTGAACCAGCAACAACAATGCGACTGGTCGATGCTGAAGATATTTTCGACTACCCCATTCCATCGACCGAGCGGCTAGAAAGCCATTCGTGGATTGCATGGCATTTTCGTCGTTGGCTGAAGTCAGAGTTCCGAAACCTTGCAGATTTAGATGTTCGCGCGGTCGGGTTCGACCTGTTCTGTGAGGCGCAGGATGAAGCGCCAGTCGGCACGCTGCCGATGGATGAACGTTTGCTGGCCAAACTAGCTGGTGTGACACTGGAAGAGTGGAAGCGCTTGTGCGACCGGCCTATTGGGCCGCTATACGGGTGGCAAGCCTGCCGCTGTGACAATGGCCACATGCGCCTTTATCACAAGACGGTCTTGGAAATGGCCAAAGAAGCCTTGGGTATGCGCGAAGACCATCTGGAAAAGCGCGCAGCTGACCGTGAGCGCAAGCGCATCAAAGACCTGCCAGCACAGATTGTGAGAGGTGGCGGCACGGCCCGAATGGGAGAGGATGCCGCCTTCATCATTCAGTTCGACCAGTTTCTTTTGGACCGGTTTGATGGCCGTCAGCGCCGCCCAAATGTCATCAGGGAAGCGCTGGAATTGTGGACCCTGCAACAGCAGGAAAAGCTAAAATTGCATCAGCCGTAATCGGTCGCGTTTCTTCCGTCGGAAGAAACTGGAAGGAACTTGGAAGAAACCGGAGCGTTTCCGGAAGTTTATTTACCTATTTTTGCGTCATTTTCCTTTTTTTTGGGCCGGTTTCTTCCGGACTGACAAGGATATGGAAAGAATAAGAAAAAAAAAGAATTACGGATCGCCCAAGGCTTTGGGGGTCACGACATTTTGTCAGCTTGAAATGCTTAGAAAATGGGAAAATACGATGGACAGTGCAGCACAGGCAGACGGTGAAAAGAGGGTTAAGCAGTTCTTGATTGTTCCCCTACAGCGCAGGGGATTGGCTAAGCCATCCACTCTGACCAAAGCGCAATTCGAAGACATGGTGAAAGACCTGTGTGCGCGGTTGGCCTACATGACCGAACAGAACCTTCAAGCGCTGGAAGACCAGTGCGCTGGAAACGCTGGCGGCAAGGGGAAAGACCGTTTTCCAATCGCCAACCACATTCTGGATTGGGCTGGCCAAATCCAATCGCCAGAAGGTGATGGGTCGCCCTTGGTGCGGGCTGTTTTTTCGCAAGGCTTGGGCTTGGATGCTTTGGCCCAAGGTTGGGCACCGGAACTGTTGGCTGAACTGAAGCAGTCGCGGCGCTGGCCAAATGCGTTTGTTGTAGGTCGCATCCGCGAAAGGGCTGACAACGCCATCCGCCAGTTGCGCAGAGTTGAAGAACGGCTGGCCCGCGGTGATGAAGTTCCCGCGAATGAAGCTGCATGGCGAAACCGACGGCTGTCTGCCATTCGTCGCTGTCAGGCCATTTCTGACCTTGGGGCAAGCCAAGGGGGTGGGGAATGAACGCTATGACATCACTGACCGCACGTGAAGTCCAATGGTTCGCAGTCCGGATGAAGCCAAACGCCAGCGGCGGTCCACGCACTGCCATCGTTGATGTCGAAAAGGAACAGTACATCAACCGCGCAGGCCAGAAGTCGTGGCGCAAGGTCAAGGGCACAGGCAACCGCGTCTTCCTGCCAGAACATTTGATGAAACGCGCGGGGTTCGAAGTCTTTCTGCCGGTTAAGAAGGTTCTGCGCATCAAGAACCGCTTCACCAAAGAAAAGCATCTGGTTTCGGTGCCATTGCTGGCGGATTGGATGTTCGTCGGATTGCCGATTGTTGAAACTGAATATGGTCGCGGGGTTCCGGCGTGGAAGAAACTGATGGAGTTGGATGTGGTTGCCGGTGTCATGGGCACTGGAGGCAAGCCAATCCAGATGTCAGATGCCACTGTCATGCGATTGATGCGTCAATTCAGCAGCGGGCGCGTCCCGTCTGAAGTCAAGCGACGGGTTGCCGCCCGTCGGGTGTTTGGTGTGGGTGACGTTGCCAAGGTGGTTCATGGTCCATTTGAAGACTTCGATTTTAGGATTGTCGAAGTGGGTGAAAGCTCTGCCAAAGGGGTCGTGAACCTGTTTGGGCGTGATAATCTGATGGAATTGGGGCTAGAAAATTTATCGACCCAATAGCTTCATGTTTTCATGCAGTTGCGACCGCCCGAAGATGTTAAGCGGCGGTTGCGATTGTTAAGGGGTGTTGACAGGTTTTGGGGTTGTCGCTTAACAAGTTCTCAGGATGACCCCAAGTCCCTGTCAATCGAAGTAATCACAGCGCCAGCTGGAAGTGACATACCGAGGCCCCCGGATAGGTGAAAAGGCATAAGCCGGTCACCGCGTCTAAAATTAAGAGATATGCCCAAACAGAACGCCCGGCTGCAAAGTCCGGGCTATTTTTTTGCGTGGCAACGGCATCAGGTGATGCGCGGTGCTTTGATAAGAACTTTCCCGAAATTTAAGGAGATGAAGATGAAACGAGCATTCATGTGCGGTCTAGCCGCAATTGTTGGACTGGTTACGATGGTAGGTGCCGCCATTGCGCATCATGCTGATGTGGACGTGCTGATCGAACTGCAGCCGGATGTCGGCGTCTATGAAATGTCGATGTTCCATGATGTGGACGTGC
>NZ_JBJGSF010000017.1:0-6071 GCF_045763785.1 Pseudooceanicola aestuariicola
TCTCTCACGCAGCAATAGGTATTTGCCAAGTCGAAGCCTGGATCGACTGGATCAACCGACCAATGGGTCTCATTCGACTGAGCTCAGAGATGGCGCGATCGCACACCGAATATTCGCGGTTCGCTCTAGGATCACACGATATCCTTTTTCCGATTAAAGGTCGCGCAGAAATCAGAAAATCTCATCCCAAAACAGCGAAGCAATAAAGGAGTTCTGAAGCCGTCTAAGTGCTTGGATAAAAAATTTTAACGGCTAGGATATCTGCAGTGCTAGATGAAGGAACCTTCATGGCAAAGATTAAACCGTTCTCGATTTACCTACTCAAAGAAGGCTTTGATCACACAAACGCATTGAAGCAAGAGCACAGCCTTGAAAAATCTGAAGCAACAGGTTTGCCGGATGACGCGCTCCTTTATGTTCTGGATACACCGCCACGGCCGCCTTGGTGGCGTTCATACTTCGGGATTGAGCAAGAGCTGCACCAAGCGTCGAAGGGGGCGCTGGTATTTCTTGAAGTGGGTGGGCGGAATTTCGCCATCTCTTTCGGACATGTCTATCATCATTTGAACGACTATTCGTACGAGTACGACTTCGGCTTACGTGTAACTCTCAATAGCCTTGATCCTGCAGAGCTCAAGAGCGCCGATATGGTTTCTCCGGGAACAGCGCGTCGCAAACGCACACAGGTCGCCATTTCTACGGACCTTACATTCTTGGACTTTGATGGGAATAGCGAGATTATCAGAAGCCTCACAGGGAAAGTAAAAGAGGAATATGCAGAAATTTTCAAGAATGCTACAGGATCATCATCACTGAAGATTGGAAGCAAGGCGCAGCCAAGCCAGCTTCCTGAGATATGCCAAACCTTGTTGGGTCTTTATAACTGCACAGCCTACGAGGAAACGTTTCCAAATATCCAAAATATTTCTCCGGTCAAGGATCCAGAAAAGGTCGACGGCCTGAACGAGAAGCTGCTGGAATCATTCAAGGAAAAGCATGAAATTTTGGTTCTGTCGATACCGGAGATTGTTGACTACCAAGGCGATAAGGCCTGCTGGTTCTTTCGCGCGGAGGGCAAAACCAGTGAGATATTTCCAGACATAACAATTGAAGCTCTTTGGGACTTTTTGGACGAACAAAACATCTCGCCAGAAAATGCCCAAGCGCTTCGCCAGTACCAGCTTGTTCTCTGCGACGTAGACGGTCGTCCGGGGCGCTCATATACTGTTATGCGATCTCTTGTCTATGAGACAGCATCTGCGGACGACGGAGCCATATACCATATCACTGATGGTAACTGGTATCGCGCAGAGGCGACGTTTGTCGAACGTATGACAACGTACATCAACGATAAGTGTCAGCCCTCACATTTACCCCCCTACAATCACGACAAAACAGTAAAGGGAAAGCAAGTCTATAGCGAAGAGGCTTACAACGCTGCCATTTCAGCATGGAATGAAGAATACTTGTGCCTAGATCAAACGAACATAAGCCCCTCCGGTGCGAGCCAAGTGGAACCCTGTGATATCTATTCCGTTTCGAACATCGGTACTGAAACAGCTACAGCAGATCTTTATCACATCAAGAATTCCACGCGTTCTGCGCATCTTAGTCACCTCTTCAACCAGGGCTTGAACGCAATCGAGCTACTAAAACAAGAAGAAGAATGCCGAGCCAAGATGAAGAACCTCGTTCGGGGCAAGGTTGCTGAAGCGCAGCGAGACATTTTCAGCAGCCCCATAGAAAGTAGGAAGTTCAAGGTCATCTTTGGAGTAATCTCGCACAAAGCCGCCGGTGCCCAAGCTGACAACTTACCCTTGTTCTCAAGGTTGAGCCTTATGCGGATTATGCAGATTCTAGACCTCTATGCGGTCCCATGCTCGTTACTGTTCATTGAAGATCAAAGCCCAAAGAAAGTTGGTCATAAGAAGTATCATGAAATCGATGTGGAAGTCACCCATGACGATGTAGGCCTAGCCCACGTCAAGCCATGTCCTAACCAGGAAGGCTTCGATCCGGATCGAGTCGTCACGCATTGTCCAAAAGAGGTCCGCGAAGCGCTGCCAAACTCACGGTTTCGCCTCCAAGTCAGCCTCAAACCTGATGGGAGTATCAGGAGCCATCCCAGTTGGGATTTTGATGTTCTAGAAAATGCCTGAGTGTTATACCCGTAGCCGTTGCTCTGCGAGTTGGTATAACGACACGTACAATAGAGCAATCGCACCTAAGCGACCACACGCACGGCCTCAACGGAAACATCAAGGTAAGCATAAATGACAGCATCTTCCGGGATAAGTTGGACAAATCCCTCTGTCAAAGCGCTAGCGAAAGGTGCCGATCCGGTCGAAACCATCCAAGAAGTAGCGCGGAGTCTGGTTCTCAAAGCTAGAGAGAATGGTTGGTCTGGCCCTCCCTTCAATCCGATCTTCATCGCAGAAATGTTAGATGTCCGAATCGAGGCCAACTCTAGCATCTCTGACGCGCGTCTTTTCGATACCAAACGCGGACCAACAATCGAGTTTAATCCGAGACAACCTCGCGAACGAGTTCGGTTTTCCATTGCTCACGAAATAGCACATCTACTCTTCCCAGACTGGGCTGAACAAATTCGAAATCGCGGGGGCACTGCTGGGTCACAGGACGAGTGGCAGCTTGAGATGCTGTGCAACATTGTAGCATCAGAGCTGGTCCTGCCAATAGGCAGCCTGTCCGATGTTGCAGAGGTACCATCCATCGAAGAATTAATGCAAAAACGACGCGAGTATGATGTTTCGGTGGAAGCTTTTCTGATGCGGATGGCGAAGATTTCTGTCCAGCCTGTCGGCGTCTTTGTGGCTTCACCGAGGATTTCAGAATCGGGATATCGCAAGTATTTCGTCAATTACTACGTCGGCTCACCTACTTCTCCCCGCGTGCGTCTGCAGGGTTTCGAAGTCCCAAAGAGTAGTGTCATTAATAGTTGCACCGCAATTGGACACACAGACTCTTCATCTGAAGACTGGATAACTGGTAAATCCACCAATGTTGAGTGTGTCGGAATACCCGGTTTTCCGGGCTCAACTTTTCCGAGGGTCGCGGGATTTTTTCGATTTGATCGCGCGGAACCTAATCGGCGATTGACTAGGTATGTGTACGGGAACATTCTTGAGCCGAAAAATGGCGGATCGAAGATTATTTGCCAGTTGGTCAACGATAAAGCTATAAAGTGGGGCGGCGGGGTCGCAAGGAAGTTTGGTAGGAAATACCCAGATGCGGAGGCACAGTTCTCGCGGGAAATTATGTCGGTGCCGCAGGATCAACGCCTAGGAGAAACCATTTTTGCACAAGCCGATGTAGAAATTCAGATTGCAAGCATTGTGGCTCAAGAAGGTTTTGGCCCTTCTCTATTTCCACGCATTCGTTATTCTGCCCTTGAGAAAGGGCTTGCAAGAGTTGCAGATCGAGCACTTGAGCAGAACGCAAGTATCCACATGCCGAGAATAGGCACGGGAGCGGCAGGTGGTGATTGGGATACTGTTCAAGAAATGATCGACGATGTAATGATACGCGCGGGGTTGACAGTGACAATCTATGATCCGCCTCCCAAACGGGAACAACTTGAGCTTTTCGATTGACGACAAAACGGGCCGCATTGCGCATAGTATTGGTTTCCGGGCAGATATGCTCGGGCAAGTCTGCATTGGTTCGGCAACTGCAAGACAAACACCGCGCTAGAGTAGTGAAGACCAAAGATCTAATACTACAGAAAGTCCCGAAAACGAAAGATGAGCGCCGCGCACTTCAATTGGCGGGTCAAAGATTGGATAGTCAAGACGGCGGAGCCTGGGTGGGAGAAGCCTTGCAACGCGTCATTGATGACAGCACGAGAAGCGAGACTCCCAAGGGGCTGTTTGTCGTCGACTCGGTCCGCATCACTGGCCAGGTCAATGCCATAAGAAAGGCCTATGGGGCCGACGTTCACCACGTTCACCTTACCGCTACAGAAGAAGAGTTGCGTACTCGCTTCGAACAGCGGTCCCGTTTAGACGACCAAAGCGTCACATATGATCAATTGAAGTCTAACCGGACCGAGAAGGGCGTGGAGAAACTGGCAGATGTTGCAGATGTGGTCGTCTCTACAGACAAGTGCAGCAAGGAATCGGTTCTCGTACGAGCAACTGCTCTGCTTAACCTTTACCCTCGTTCGAATGATGCGCTCGTCGATGTTTTGATTGGAGGGCAATACGGCAGCGAAGGCAAAGGAAACATCGTTGGGCATATTGCTCCGGAGTACGATTTGCTAATCCGAGTTGGTGGCCCCAATGCGGGCCATCAGGTGTATGCTGAACCCAGCCCAGAGAAGTATTTCCACCTTCCGTCAGGCACTCAGCGTGCACCGAATGCAAAGCTTTTACTTGGCCCCGGCGCAGTCATTTATCCGCCGAAGCTTTTACAAGAAATCTCTGAGCATGAAGTGTCTATAGATCGACTTACAATCGATCCTCAGGCGATGGTGATTACTGACGCGGACCGTGAGGAAGAACAGGAAAACTACGGCAGTATCAGTTCGACGGCGCAAGGAGTCGGAGTGGCTTCGGCTAGAAAGATGACTGGGCGCTCGGAATACAAGCAGGATAAGCTGAAGTTTTTGGCACGAGATTGTGCTGAACTAGCTCCGTATGTTGGGAGTGCCCGTAAGCTAATCGCCGATGCAATCGTTCAGGGCCAAAGCATTCTTCTTGAAGGCACGCAAGGGACTTCGCTCAGCCTACATCATGGCCCGTATCCCCACGTTACCACGCGGGATACCTCGGTGTCTGGATGCCTTGCAGATGCCGGAATAGCACCCTCAAATGTGCGTAAGGTGATCATGGTTTGCCGGACATATCCGATCCGGGTTGGAGGACCGTCCGGCCCTATGGACTATGAAGTGGATATGCAGACAATTCATGAGCGCAGCCGAATTCCACTGGACGAGTTAAGACGCGTGGAAACGACTACCACCACCAATCGGGAGCGGCGGATAGCCGAATTCGACTGGGTTCAATTCAAGGACTCTGTGCAGTTGAACGGGCCAACAGATATCGCTTTGACATTCGTTGACTACTTCGGTGTCGAGAATAGAGATGCTTACAGATTTGAACAGTTGACAGAAGAGACCATTAGTTTTGTAGAAGAAGTAGAGCGTGTTTCGGGACGTCCTGTCTCGTTGCTTTCGACTGCTTTCAACTGGCGCAACGTAATTGATCGGAGAGCGTGGTGACCAACGAAGAACTTGAGGAAGTGCTGTCAGACTGCCCAACTCTATATCATATGGCCCAAAGGGGGTCTTGGCCGGCCATACGCGAGCGTGGTTTGCTTAGCACAACTGCGCTTCTTGACCTCTACGGTGTCGAGGGGACCGAACGCGAGAAGATTGAATTTCGACATCGCCCCAGTAGCGTCGCGGTATCTGCTCCTGGACTTCCTGATGCTGTGATCCGTGACCAAATTCCAATGAGCGACAAAGCTCTAAAAAAGGTCTTGCCTGCACGGCTGAAACCGTCAGATTGGTATTCGATTCTGAATTCGCGTGTATTTTTCTGGCTAACCCAAGACAGATTGCACCGTCTACTTCAAGCGGGTGCTTATCGCGACAATGAGCATGATGTGCTCGAAATTGACACGCGCTCGCTACTCGACGCTCATCGTGATCGCATTTGTTTGTGCCCTTACAACAGTGGCAGCACCGTGATGAATCCAGTCGCGCGTGACGAAAGTACTTTTTCCAGGATTAAAAATTATCCCTATTCAGAATGGCGTCGGAAGCGCAAACGGGGGGAGCGAATAGTTGAACTAACTGTTGACTATTCAGTGCCTGACCTGAGCGACCACGTTCGACGCGTGTTGGTAAAACGGAATACTGATGTTGTCGAAGTGCTGTTCGAAAAGTAGTTCGGCAAAGATTTCGAACTTTTCATTGGGGTTAATTTCTAGACTGCAGATGCTGATGCTTTTTACGGCAATAACAGGCTTACTACGTCTACCAAGCTTGATACCTCAAATTGATTGAAAGAGTTCTAGGTGAACTCCCACTGACAATTCAATAAACT
>NZ_JBJGSF010000018.1:0-3663 GCF_045763785.1 Pseudooceanicola aestuariicola
TGTCACTGTACCCTAATTAATCAGATTCTGCGGATTGGAAGCGTTTTCGGCAGATTCTGTACCCTTAATTGCAATATATCCACAGGGCGCTGCGTCAGTGGCTGACACAGCTTTGGCGCTTCCAGATTGCATCGGCTCGTGCCAGAAGCGCTTGACGATCTGCATCGGCACCGAGCTCGGAGATGGCCTGACGGGCAGCGTCTAGGGCCTGCGCAGACGTCTTTTTGGGCGACGTCGCCCTGGCAGATCGGTCAACGGGACTGCTTTCCTGCCGACGTCTTCGCGGAAGTCGCATATCGAGGTTCATCGACAGCTTGCGCACCTTCTCAATCAAACGTCTGCGCTGAGGAAAGGCGCGTCGGAGATCCCAGAATGCTTGTTCATTTCCGCGCAGCAAGATGGCCACTCCCAATAATGGACGGGCTGAGCAGACATCGACAGCTGCGAGTGCTATTGACCGCTCCAGTTGACACCGCGACGTGAGTGGCACGCTGTATACCAACTCAAGTACTTGTAAGAGGCACAGCGTATGGCTGATCCGCTGCATGTGCCTCAGATCGGCGGCGGCAACCGCCGTCTTCAGCAATGCCGCGCCCCGAGCGGCGCGGACACGTAGCCTGTTTGATAGACCATCGGCCGGATGCCTCGCCACAAGAGGTCGACCACAGTTTTCGCAAGTCAGCGACCAGGCGAAGCGCCAGTGGCGCAGGACCAGTCCCGAGGTTTGTTTCGAGCAGTTTGCGCAACTTTGGAAGTCATCGCTAGATACGCATTGAGCGGGATGATGCGTCGTGTCCGGGAGGGTCATGGCCGCGATCTCATCCCGGGTCTGCTGAACCGCCGGACATAGCCGAGCCCAGTTCACATGCCCAAGGTCACCCGCATGCTCCGGCACCCTGCCCTGCCCCAAACCGAGATAGCCGCAAAGCTCTTCGACGGAACAATGATTGGCCCGGGCCAACCGCCCGATCCAGCTCGAGAGAAGCTCGTCGGATACCGGTGGCGGTCGACGCGGCAATGGGTTCACGGTCACCCGAACTCCGCGATGGGTTGGCGCGGAATGCTCCAAGCATGCTTCGCCCATACCGGCTGCCAGGCCTGAACGGCCTCATCGGTGATCCGCTCCTCACCCGTCTCGATCGCATCGATGGCCAAGGACTTGATCATGATGAACACGCGCGAGGTCACACCGCCCGTCACTTTCAGGATTGTCCGAAGCGACGCAACCGTGAGGCCCGACCGCTGCTCAAGTGCCATCGCGGCAATCAGCGTTTGGATGAGCCGAGAGAACTCCACGTCGTCCTCCCAGAGCGGCAGGTAGTGTTCGTCCAGGCGACGGGCCAGTTGGTCGTCACCGCGGACGGCCTCGAGCGCTTCGTTGACACCGAAAACGACAAGCGAGGCACAGAGATCGTTGGCCAAGAACCGCAGCATGTTCAGGAACCGGCGTTGCTCCCGGTAACTACCGGCAAGCAGATTGTGCACCTCGTCGATCATCAGCATCTTCAGGTCCATATCCCGAAGATGACTGAGCGCGCGGACCTCAAGTTCGGACACGGTATGCCGCCCCCACATCGGCGCCCCGATCGTCGAAAGGATGTGCTGGTAGAAGCGTCGCTCGTCCGGCGCTGGCGGCGCCTGAACCAGCAGGATGGGGGTCTTCGTGATGCCCAGTTCTGCGTTGTACTGCGTCGGATACTTGCTGGCCATGCGCTTGGCGATCATCGTCTTGCCAATACCGGAACTGCCATAGACCATCAGGCCAGGCATCCGGCTCTGCTGCGGCATTTCCATCAGGGACGTCAATCGGTTGAGAACAATCGTGGCACGGTCGAATGCGATCCAATGATCGCTGCGGATGCGGTCAATTCTTTCTTCTGGGGTCATCAAACTCTTCAATCGGATAAGTGGGGAGGTCTGGGTTACCAGTGTCGATGGCGAACATTTCTCGGGACGGATCGCGGCGCGGCTGGTGCTTGGGAAGCCGCGTCTCGCGTTCGCTCTCCAGACGGGCGGTCCTTGTCTTCTGACGCGCCGCCTCGGCCAGTCGTCTCTGCGCGTCGATCACCTGGAACAAGGCCTTCTCGTTGATCCGACCGCCATGCCTGTCTTGCCATTCCTTCCGCGCCCGACGACTTTCCCAAAGCGATATCCGAGGGTGGCTCAGATCCCGATACCGAGCCGGGATCATGCGGCCATCATTGACGAGAACCCAGACCTGCGACAGGTCCCGCGGGTCGTACTTCACCTGCACCTTGCCGCTGCCCCGTCCGACCAACGACGCGAAGGCATCACTCCAGTAGTGCACCCCAAAGAGAGTGATCCCAGTGCGCCCGAGCTGGCGCAACTCAAAAGGCAGGAAGCTTGTCCGGAAGGCTTCGACATCGACAACCTGCCGCCCCGCAGTGTCTCCGCCCAAGTCAGCCCAAGCGGCCAGCGGCGTTCGCCCGAGGGCTTCGTGGCGGGTATTGTGGTAGCGGCAAATCTCCAGATGAAGCCAGTCCTCGAACTCGGCCAGGGTCAGAGCCGCATGTTTCTCGCTGTCATAATCGCCCTTCTCGGCAGCGGAGGATTGCGTGGTCCCGGGCAAAACATGAACAGCCCCCATGGCCGTTCCGATCAAACGTTCGATATGACCTCCGAAGTGCGTTGCACCAGGCGGGCGGTACTCGACGGCAATGCCCCAATCTTCGCAGGCCGATGAGAAGGCGTCGCTGTGGAACTCCTGCGCGTTATCGACATGGATCGCCTTCGGGATGCCGGATGTCGGCCAGACCAATTCTTCCAGCTTCCCTGGGACGTGGATCGATTTCCGACGCACACAATGATCGAGGCAGAGCGCGATCGAAAGAACTGATGGTGCATCAAAGCTGACGAAGACCCCGAGAACGATCCGGGTTGCAACATCGATGGCTACCGTCAAATATGGGCGCGCAAGCGGTCGCCGATCCACGTGATCGACCAAAATGATGTCGGCCAAGGTGTGATCGATCTGAACAATTTCCAGTGGCGTTCCAACCGCAAGCCGGCCCGGACGTGCCGCAAAAGTCTTGTTCGCCTCCTTGGCACCACGGCGCTTTCTAACAATCTCTTTCTCGTCCATTGCATCGAGCCGAGCTTTCAGCGTTTTTCGTGCCGGTGGCTGGAAGCCCTTTGCCTCGCATTCCGAACGGATCTCACGCCAAATTCGCAGAAAGCTGGAGCGTTCGCGGACCAGATAATAGCGCCGTAGGCGTTCATCGATGAGGTCTTCGACTTCTCGCGCGATCCGTTTCGACCCCGGTTTCGGCCCCCGGCGACTGAGTTCCAGTGCTGCGGCCCGCCCATCGTTCTCGCGCAAACGGCGGTAAAGCGACCAGGTGTGGCTCTTCGCCAAACCTAGTTCCCAAGCAGCATCTCCGATTGCCGCACTGATCGGCTCACCCTTCTTCTCAAGTTCCAGGATCGGACGGAGGACTGCTGCTCGATGTTTTGCAAGACGCTCGCTGACCACGCCAATCCCTGCCCTATTCCTGTCAGCACTTATCCACAGAACTGACCGTATGCTAATAAAGGGTACAGTATGGCAATTAACGGTACAATATGAAAATTAAGGGTACATCGTGCCGCTGAAAACAAACGATAATTTTAAAGGCAATTCTGATTAATGAGGGTACAGTGACA
>NZ_JBJGSF010000019.1:0-2911 GCF_045763785.1 Pseudooceanicola aestuariicola
AATGGTGCCCCCACACGGTTGGTGTTTGGGTTGTGGTCCCGTTGCAGGCATCGCCACAGCTTGTAGCTCCAGTAGAACAAGGGGTAGCTGAAGGTACGTCCTTGGGTCAACAGGCACCAGATGGTCTACGCTGTGGTCTACGGCTGAGGCTTTGCGCGGCAGAAGCGACGGAGACCCACTGCTACGCCCCGCCACCTCCTTCTTTGTTGTCAGCTCCCTTGCATCAGGGTCTTGTCCGGGCCCGCGAAGGCGAGGCCGATGATGGTGAGCATGAATGGCAGCTCGTTGAGGGCGACCCTATTCGCTTCTAGGAGCTGCCCTGCGTGATCCTTGGTTGCTACGACCACGGTGTCGCCGTCTTCTTCTCGGTAGACCTCGTTGACCAGTGAGGGCGTCTTCTGCCGTAGCAGGGTTTGGACTTCCTCGGTCATTGGCGTCGTGGTCTTCATTCTTGTCTCGATGAGCATGTGTCGTTTCTTTCTCGAACGTGTGTTGTGTCTGTTGTGATGGTGGAGCCGCCCCCCCCTTTCGAACCCCATGGGGGGAAGCGACGGTTTCGGTACGTATTGGAAGGCGCTCAGATATTTGCGCCGTAATTAGTCCGGGGTGTAGGCAGTTTCTGCGTCGGGGTCTGGAGGGAAGGCAGACACAATCCACTGGAGGCCCTTGTGCTTCTTCCCGCCGATGACAGCTTCAGCTTCTTCAAGGCCCCGTTCGGCGATGGCCTCTTGGAACTCAGCCTTGTAGGTGACCGTCTTCCGGAAGTTTGTTCGGTTCGCGATTCCGACAGCCTGCATCAACTGCTTGTAAGGGATGAACTCTAAGAGGTCGCCGTCACGCCAGAGAACTTCGTCCAAGTAGTCGATGACCTTCTTCACATTGCCCTTTAGCTTGTTGGGCAGCGGCTTCCATGACCGCAGCTGGCATCCGGGGAAGAGATCGGGGAGGAGCTTTGGGATACCAGACCGCTGCGACGCGATGATGTAGGCGTTACATGGCTTGCAGCGACCATCCGGACCGACCCCGCGAACGCAGCCACGGCATAGAGCCTGCAGAATCGCATCAGCCGCCTCACCTCGCTCCAGCGCTCTCCTTGCCGCCAGAGGCACCCTGTCCTCCTCACTGAACCCCGCTGCCATCCGATATCGGCTCTCGTAAGTGGCCTCTGGCAGGAAGTACGTTCCAGCAAGGATCACGTTGCTGACGTGCGCGAAGGCATTAGTTCCGTGGTGGTCGCCCCAGTGTATGAGATGGACACGACGCATTACGTCTTCACTCAGGAACTCTGCTAGCTCCTCTCGGAAGGTAGGCTTCGACCGATCCTTGTGGTGAATGATCAACCATTCCTCTTCAGATCTTCCAAGGACAGCTTGGGCGACGCTGCGCACCATCTCTTTGGCTTCGTCTCGCTCAAACGAATGCCTGCCACCTCCGCGCTTCCATAGGTTGATCGTAAGGTTGCCATAGTCCTTGCAAACCTCTTTGAGGCGGACGAGGCAGCCTCTGTGCTTCTCCATGAGCCTGTAGGTGTGGCGGCACCTGCCGGAGGCATCGAGGACGACCATGGGGGCGAGGTCATTGGGGATTGTGTCTCGGTAGTCGAGCATCGTCTTGACTTGGCCTTGGGCGCGGACTCTGACCCGCCCTCCCGCAAAGCTCATGATGGCCCCGGCGACGCTCCGTACATCCTCGCTGTAGGCCGAGTCTTGCTTGGCGATCAGGTTGAGTGCCGACCACGCCTGACGACCTCCCAACTCTGCCATATCGGGCACACGGAGGAGCTTGCCGGATTGGGTGTCCCCAAGGCTGTTCTGTAGCCCTTGGATAGCCTCAGCCAAAGCTTCACATCTGCAAGACATCGCGGCGGAGACAAGACCTCCCAGATGGCCATGCGACACAGCGATCTCTTCGCCGGGAAGGAAGGCCTCATCCCAGATAAGGACCTGCCTCGGCTGCCCTCGATAGTGGAAGGCCATGGCGTCCCTGAAGCGACCACCCCGACAGCGATGCTTGATCATCTGTTGGGTCGTGATCAGGATACGAGCCTCACTCGGAGCGACATCACTCAGAGAGGCCACCTCGACCGCGTCCTTCCCGACAAGGACCGCAACCTGCTGAGGGTCGACATCAAGCTCATTGTACAGCTTCTCGACCTCGCCAAGACGAGACACACAGACCAAGACCGAGACGTCCTGGTAGTTGGGCGACCTCAGGAGATGTTGCAGGAAGTGCTTCGTCATCGTGGTCTTACCAAGACCGGGGTCGAGGGAGGCTAGGTGGACCTGAGGCGGCAATGTACCGTCGGCCATAGAGGCCATAGCTGTAGCTAGGCTACGAAGACCCTCCTTCATCTTGTCAGTCAGGGTTAGGCCATACTGCTTCAACTCGGCGTGGACCGAGTACAGGGTCTTGTCGACGAGACAGGTCGAGGAGGAGGTCTTGGGGGGTATGTTATCGGTATAGGTAGTCTCCATAGTCGTACCCATCAGAAGATGAGACGCAGGAAGAGACAGCCCAGACGCGTTACACGTTGAGGTCATTGTATATGGGTCTTTCTATTGGAGGTCGTGGATCAGCGATCTCCTCACAACGAGGAGGCCGATCAGGTCACCATCAAGTCCAGCTTATCAGCAGAAGTTTTTGGTTCGTGGAATGGTGGCACTAAAATGGTCACGGCCTTCCATGATGCGGTCGCATAGGCGGAGGTGAGCGTGGCCACTTAAGTATCCAGCAACAACCTAAGACCCAGTAACCACTACATTCTAAACGTTATCGAAAGTGTACCCGTCAGACGTGAGCAGAAGACACACCACGAAGCAGGACGCCAACAATCGTCTGATGTTTGGCTCAGCGATGTTCTCCTTGAAGCTAAGGGGCGAAAACTGTCAGTCGCTGCAAGTGAAACCAAGGT